>NZ_WJID01000102.1:0-2257 GCF_010994055.1 Gracilibacillus thailandensis
TACCTTAAAATTAAGGTTACCTATATCATACGAGGGAAGGGGGCAGCCGGAGCGGAACAGCTGGTCATTGACGGTGGAGACAACAAAGAAATGTTGAAAACGGTGAAAAATGTACTTCTTAACTGTAATAAAGAATTTAGCGGTAAAGAAGCCGTTATTTATGATTATCTTTGTGATCAATTTGAAGGAGGTGAGGCATAATGAACATACAAATTACAGGTGTAAACATGCGCTATAAAGATGATGCGATTGATTCAGTTCATGTACAATTCAAAGCAGCTAATGAAGGTCGCAGCATTAACATCAATGGTTACATCCTACTTACCGCAGAACAGTATTCCGGAAATGAAGCTATTTCAGCATTGGAAGAACTTGTTAGAAATGAAGTAGCCACTAAAATCATGGAAGAGCCTTGCTTGTAGTTAGTTTATTTGGGTCTTCGGAATATATAGTGGAAAAGGGCTTATAATTCACCCTTCTTCAATTTCTTTAGAAATATGGAAAAACGAATACCAAAGTTAACTAAATTCCATAAAGATGCTCTTTCGTTATAGATGAATTATGAAAAAAATATCCAATATACTTTAGAAGTTAAAAAACTATAAAAAAAGCATTTAATTTACTTTTCTATTCATCTACCCATATAGTTATAGTAAAGTTTTAGTTCAAAAGCCTTCTGTTGCAATACCTAATGCAATGTATAATTAGTGCGAATCTAAATATAAATTGAAAATTTGAATAAAAATTAAATAAAAAATAGTACATTATATCTATTAAATTAATGGGATTTTTTCCGATATTAAAAATAATATCTTTTTAAGGAGGGATATTACTTATAGCTTTATAATGACTATTATATTTGTTGTAGTTGTAAGTTAATCAATTCCCAAAATTTTTGAAAGGTGGTACTCAAAATGAAAAAGTTTATTTTAATATTTCTTGTAACTTTATTAATGTCCCCAATTGCTATTAGTGCGGATACGAGCACCCCGGATCAAGTAGAAGATGCCATAGAATTGCCTAGAAACGATAAGACCGATAGAACAATGCCGGAGAAGAATCACCTAACTGAAATCAACTCAGATACTGACAGTAGAGTTTATAAAATTGAGTTAGGAATGAACCCTACAGAGAAATTAACTATTGTATCACAAAAAAACTATGACATAGTGATAACTGATTCGAATGGTAATACTATTATACAAAGAAATGAAATTGGCGAGGAAGGTAGTAGACAAGTAGAATTCCCAACTGACAATTATGGTGACTATTACTTATTCATCACACCTTCAGATGATGGGAGAACCCAATATCCCTATAGTTTAAGAGTCATAGTTGGGGAACCTATTTATTTATATTATGGAAATGAGTACCAAATCAATCTTCTGAATTCGTCTTTAACACCTACTAACACTACCAGTAGGATACAATACTTTGATTTATCAGACATAGATTCTATACCTGAAGGCTCGATATTAACAGGCTTTACAGTGGGGGGTACTGAAGTTAACCGATCTTCTCTTAGCCTTTATAGTATAAAAAGAAGTTTGAGACCTAATTCTAGCTTAAATTGGATAGATGCAACCTATCCTTTATATAGCCCTAGTGATTTAGATGTTGCACCTAAGAGTGATCAAATCTTGGTAAAGCAGGGTTGGGCATTTAGGCATTCTGCCGACTTTTATCCAGGCGAAACTGCTACCTATACTTTAACTCCAAAGATTACTTTAGATTATAAAATAGAGATGAAGTGAGGTTTGAAAAGGTCAAATGGTCTCTAGTATTCAAAGATTACTAAATAATTATTTTGATAAAAGTAATGTCCAACAACAAAATTTCCGTAACACAGTTTCACAATCAATAGAGAGAACTGATGGTGTTCATTCTAATAAGAATGTAGAAATATATAATCCCAAAACTAATAAAGTGAAATACAATGATAAATCTATTTCACCACGGTTACAGGTTGACAGAAATTACAATTTAACTATTGAAGAAAACAAAGTATACAGTGTGGATACAGATTATGGATTGATAAACTATCAATTTAATAATGATTCAAATTCAAGTTACGTTCAAACACTGCATTACGATAATCAAATTAGTGATGAGAAACGTGTCCATCTAGAGAAAAACAGGCAATTTTTAACTCATTTACAGACGTTTGCAGAGACTGGAAGAATTAATATTATGTATACTGCAAGAGAAGCTAGTGAAGTACTAGAAGGATTTAATAGATTGGGAATCAATACCGAAG
>NZ_WJID01000103.1:0-7743 GCF_010994055.1 Gracilibacillus thailandensis
TTAACTCATTTACAGACGTTTGCAGAGACTGGAAGAATTAATATTATGTATACTGCAAGAGAAGCTAGTGAAGTACTAGAAGGATTTAATAGATTGGGAATCAATACCGAAGAGCCTTTCACTATAAATAATAAACCGACAAGATATAGGATCGATCCTTCTGGTGTTATTCATGAAGTTGATCTTGAGAGTAGAGGAATGAAAGAGAAGGACTGGAGAAAGTTTGGACATGATGAAAATACTATATTTATAATTCAAGGTAAAGAGTACAAAATGGACGAGAATGGTCAACTTCCTTTACCAGAAGATTATGTCCATAAACATGAGCAAGTACAAATTATTAATAAATAATGTTCAGTAACATAATATTTCTAGCACCCTGAAATTTATATAGGGTGCTTTTTTCTTGGATTTTCGGATTTATGGTGGAACGGAACTTATAGCTCTCCCTTTTCCAACTCCTTAATAAATGTGGTGAAGTCGATACCAAAGTTATCTGAAACGTTGTGATCTGTAACGTGGTCAAACATATTTGGTAAAGCATCGTAAAAAGCATTTTTATTAAAACGAGGTTTCCGCTTTTTATGAAGCTTTTCGTTGAATAAAATTTTTGCCCTTAAAGAATCGAAAGAATATCCTTTTCCCAGTCGTTCAACATGACGTATAATGCTATTTATAGACTCTGTATATGCGTTAGTAAGTCTTTTATCAAAGTGATTGAATATTTCTTCATTCCAATTGTCTACGGCTCTAACAAGGTCTTTATAAGCATCTTTAACATTACTGGATACACAACGCTGACGCCAATTTATATATCGTTTTTCTCCTTCTTGTGAACTTGGCGTATCCCATATCTTATAGAATTCTTCTTTGAGTTCATAGGCTTCCTTCAAATCAGGAATATTTCCAAGCCAAGTTTCTAAAAGTAGCAATTCACGGTCGATTAGATCGTGCCTGCGTTTGAGAAGTATAAACCTATCACGCATAAGTGTTCTTCTTCCTTTTGGTGTCATATTAGTTCTTAAAGATTTCCTAACACTATCCAAGGCTTGATTTGCCATACGGACTACATGAAACTTATCTACCACCACTTTAGCGTGTGGAAGGACGATATTCACTGCATCTTTGTAAGGTTTCCACATATCCATTGTGACGTATTCGATATAAGACCTATCTTCAATCTCTAAAAGGCGTTTAATGACTGTATCCTTGTTACGATCCTTTTTGATGTCATAGATAGTTCTCCGTTCGACGTTGGTAAGTACCAGACGAGGTTTACGAATGATGTGTATTTCATCTATCCCAAGCCATTTAGGAGTCTCAAATTGGTATTCTCTTTCTTTAAATGCCGCATAGTCCTTAAAGACGTTCCTAACGGTCTTCTCGTCAACACCAACGCTTTCTGCGACTTCTACAAAGGTCTTAGACATTGATTGCTCTTCAATGGATTCTAACAGCCTTCTGGTCATACTACGCTTTTCGTCAATGGATATAAGACGTTCCCAAAAGGTCGAGTCACACTCACGACACTTATAACGTCTACGGTTCAATTGTAAGCCAACTCGCTTTAAACGAATGGGCAAATCCATAATCAATTGTTTTCGTGAGCTGTGCTTATATAACTTGTCAAAACCACATTCTGGACAACGTTCTGGAGGATAGATTGCTTCCACTTTAAACATCATATCGGTTTCATTCTCTTGTGGTGGTTCGATTGCTGTAAGATCTGGGAGGAATAATAAGTCGTTCATATTACACCTGAACCAACTCTGGATTTTGATAGATATTACCAATAATTTTTAAATTGCATTCAAGTGTCTTATCATCCACATATTGTACTTCATTTGTCATATGCCAATGTGAGTACAAATTTATCCAAGCACGAAACTTAAACTCTCTCATTACCATCACTCCTATCATTTGATAGGTTAATTATACCAATAAAGGATAATGATATTCCACTAAATAATCCGATTTATGATTAAATTGTTGTTAAACTATTAAACTGGGTTTTCCACTATATATTCCGAAGACCCGTTTATTTAAAATGTATTGTCTTAGTCCGATATGAAATATAGGGGTGGATTAAGATGACAAAAAAAGAAGAAATTAAAGACTTAGAATTAAAAATCAATGATAAGCTTAAAAAAAGCAAAAAGTTCAAACATAGGCATGTATCAAATAAAAGTAAACACGAGGTAGGATTAATTAAAGCTGACGTAACTAGTGAATACAGTTCTTTTATGAATAATCAAGTGTTTTCTGTTTTTATTGGTGCTATTTTTACTATAGTTCTAACGTTATTGATTGATTTTGCTTTTGACTTGACATCAGCTATTATGGTGACTGTGGTGTTAGTATTTTATTCAGGTCTATTCATGTTGTTGAATTGGAAAAACAAGAAAATATCAAAAGAGTTCACCTACACCATTGAACTTTTAAGTATGTTAATAAACAAAAAGTAAAGGAAAAAAGCATCTCAATCGAGGTGCTTTTTTAATATCCAAAGATAGATAGGGGGTCAACCATGTCAGTCGAACTTGGAGTTCTAGTATCAATAGGATCCATTTTAATAGCAGCTCTCGGGGTTTTGATCGCATATTTAACGTATCAATCCAAAAGGAACACTTCAACTAAGAATGATACGAAAGAAAGTGCAGAACTCAAAGCTGGATTAGATTATATCAGTAAAGGGGTTGATGCCATTCGTATTGACTTAAAGGCAAACGAAAAGCAGATTAACCACTTAAGTGAACGAGTAACTAGGGTAGAAGAGTCAAGTAAACAAGCACATAAAAGAATTGACAATATCAGTCCAGATAAGGGCTGATTTTTTATTTTATTTGAGGGAGGTGATAAGTATGGATAAAGGAACATTAGTAAGAACAATTGCATTAGCGATTACGTGGATTAACGTTGTTCTGGCTAACAATGGATTACAACCTATTCCAGTTGGTGATGATGAAACGATTGCTTATGTTTTAGCTGGTATTGCGTCTGGGGTTGCATGGTTTAAAAATAACTATCTAACACTACGAGGACGTAAGCAGAAAGAAGTATTAGACCGTAATGGATTAACTAAATAGAGGAGGAAAAATAACATGGTTAAAATCTTTATAGATCCTGGACATGGTGGTCAAGATCCAAGAGCAGTTGCAAATGGATTAAAGGAAAAGGATTTAACTCTGGCTATATCGAAAAAGATTAAATCTTTATTGAGCGCATATAAAGGTGTGTCTGTCCGTTTGTCACTAAAACATTATCATTAAGCCAACGTACCAATGACGCTAATAAATGGGGAGCAGATTATCTTATTTCTGTACACATTAATGCCGGTGGTGGTCGAGGTTACGAAGATTTCATCTATAATGGTGGAGTATCCGAAGCTACAAAAGCTAACCAAAATATCATGAATGCCGAATTAATCAATGCATGTAAATGGTATCGTAAAAATCTTTGGATTGAAGAAAAACAGCACAGCAAAATCTACTGGCAAGAAATCAAACACTAGCAAGCAAAAATCTACTGGCGTAGTTTCCATGATACAATCTACTGTAAATAGTCGTTATGGCTATCAAATTGCAGTAGACAACATACCTGGACCCGAGACATTTAAAGCACTATTGAAGGCTTACCAGACTGAATTAAACAATCAATTTAATGCAAATTGTAGATGGCATATAGGGACCTAAAACGGCAACTGCATCTGTAACTGTTCGTAGGGGAGCTAAAGGTAACCTTACTTGGATACTTCAAGCTATGCTTTATTGTAAAGGTCATAAGATAGCAGTAGATGGTGTCTTTGGGAGTGAAACTGAAAAAGCAGTTAAAGCGTTCCAACGTTCTGTTGGAATTACAGTTGATGGAGTACCTGGACCTGTTACTTTTGCAAAGTTGTTTGAATAAAGGGAATCTATAATTAAAAGGGTAGGTTATCATGCCTACCCTTAAGATATGAAACGTATAAACCAAAAACCACCAACCAATGTACCGGAAATTATGAAACTTAAACGCCAGTAGAAAGGTAATCCCTGTGCTTCATCTTTGCTGATATTTAAGATTGTAACAATAAATATTATATACGCCATAAGTACACACCATATAATACTAAGCATGATATATTTAATGATTTCCACTTTTACACCTCATAACAAAATTATTAGCACAGAAGACACAATGAACGTAACAGATATTACACATGCAAAGGTGTCTATTTCACCCTTCTTTTTCAATCCTAATACTAAATCTAGCGTGTAAAAACCACAAATAAACCATATTGTGAATATTGTATAAGAAATCCTTATCACTCCTTTATTCCCTTCGTTATATTCTCGAATCTACTTACTAAATAACTCAGATCAGCAACAGCGTTCGTTTCCAAGTTCTCATTAAATTTGATTAATTCTTCTTTAGAGATACGTACTGCAATTCAAATATCTTTCAAACCGTTCGTCAAGAGTATTACATGCACATAAAATGGCGGTGTCGAACCCTTATACTTGTAGTTTATTATAGCATAAAGTAGTTAACAAGCACCGGTGTGAAAAAACGGTGTTTAAAGAATTTCCTATTACATATAGTAATATTTTCTAATTATGATATAATTCAATTGTACTAGTAAAATAATTTTAAAAAATTTTATTTTTTAGAAGGAATTTGAAAGTTTTTGTAGAATTTATTAATAAACACAATCTAGGAAGTGCTTATATTGTTTTATATTAAAAGGATCGCATTATTTCTCGGTATGTTAATAATTAGTTATGTTGGAGAAGTGCCAGAAGATTCAACGTCTTTTTTCGTGTCGTGGTTTATGTTCCTAATATTATTAGTTATTGACTATGTAGAATGTTATAATTTTAAAAAGTTTGAACAAAAGCCCAAATCTAAAATGTTTTATATTTTTGGTATCATATTATTTAGCATCTTTACATTGATTTCAATCCTGGGAATGATTGAATTAATCTACATCGAGGAAACACATAATATTGTACCAAATAAAGACTTCATATTAGTAGAAAGTTTGTTTTTGTTATTATTTGGGTATAACTTAACTGTAAATATTTTTTTGGTTATTATTGCAACTTCATATGTAGTTTTCTCAATTGGCGAATTATTTTGTAAACCAGTACTATCTTATAAACAAAAGCATAATATGAAACAAGAGCATAATATGAAAAAAAAGCATATGAAACAAAAGAGGCTTGCGGGGGAGGAATTGACCAGTGATACTAATTGATTATCTAGATTATTTGTTAGGAGTTGCTTTTCTTTCTTTTGTTTTATTCATGTTTTTAAAACTGTATATTAATATTAAAAATGTGTATTTCAGTTTAAAAGGTGTTATAACTTTTTTTCTTGTTTTTGTTACTTTCCCTTATTCTCTAACCAATATAATTTATAAAAAGAGAAAACAATTGATTAAAAAAATAGATAAAGATACAACTTTGGATGATGAAATGAAGGTAAAGCTTAAGAAAATCGTTCAATCTCGTCTTACGTTATGTATGAGGTTATATAAAATTCATATACTAGATTTACCCAATTTTATAGAATTATTTTCTGTATCTTATAAACGTGTTTATCAAAAAAGAATGAACTCAAAGACAAAACACAAAAATAATACTAAATTAGAATTGTTTGGTGAAATACAAAAGAAAATCAGCGTTTATAATACCTTCGATACAATAAAAGAAAAATATAGCTAGCATCTATAGTTATCCATCACTAATCAGTGGTGGTTTTTTTGAATTTTAAAAGCTCAGGTGTGGAAAACCTGGGCTTGATTTTAGTTACAATGCTATAAATTATCCACCACTGTCATTTTCGCCTTTATCGTTGTTTTCGTTTATGGCATCGGTAGGATATACTTCTGCAAATTTTTGCATCTTTTGACCAAGCGCTATAAGAGGTTCTATGCGAGCTGCAGCTATACCTTCTTGAAATTGTTTAGCAATTTTACCTATTTGTTCAAATGTATCCAAATAAGTTGAACTAAAAACCTTTGCCATTTCAGCAAATTTCTCTCCCGTACGCTGTATTGTTTGAAAGGTGATTTTTCTATTATGTTCATTTAGAATTTTATCTTCTGCTGCATTGATCTTTGGAATGATATAATTAAGTTCCCTTTTTAAAGCATAATAATTTTTATCAGTAAAAGTTTTATTGTGAGCAATGCGATTTCTTAGATCTCGAATATCCTTCATTCTATCTGCTGCCTGATCTATAGAAACATATTTAGAAATTTCTTGATCCCATAATGACAAAGGTCTATTTTGTCTTATTTTATTTATTAATTGATCTCGTGATAAAGTTTCGATATTATTTACCTCGAATTCTTCATCATAGTTATTTTTGTTAATTGATAACTCATCATCAAAGAAGATAAGCTCTAATTGATATAAATCTAGTTCTTCTAGGGCTTTTTCTAGTCTCTCTTTTTTGCTTTTCTTTTTTAAAATGTCTTGTCCTATCGATGGTGTTAGTTCTTGTGGCCAGGACTCTTTATATACAGGGATAAAGATAGCTGTAATTAGTGCTCTCAAACTTCTTTCGTAAAATGCTAACTTACCATAAAGTCTCTCTGAGTAATAAGTTGAGAGCTCATCTTTTACTGGGATCATATTAAAGTTCCCTTTTTTGCATTGTTGTATAGTACGAATTAATTGAGAAAATGCGTGTGCAGCTTGTTCTTTGTTAGAGTCATACTTTAGAGAGATACTTACTTTAAAGACTTCTTTTTCAACGTCTACATTTTTGCAATAATAAGTACATTTATAATTGTGCTTTTTGTATTGAAAGGAAAAGTCATGTTCCTGATTAAGGTCAATTATTATATCAGAACTTTTCGTTTCAGCCTTTGTGTTTTCAGATTCTTGCTCTTTTGAAAATAATTCTTGTAGAAATTGGTTGGGATTTATTTTAGTACTTCCATAAAAATAATAAATATTTTCAAAACACTTCATTTTCTAACTCCAATCATTATTAAATTATTTATATAAGATATTATATTAATAGATTCTACATAAAAGTAAAAAATCCTGCAAAAAAAGACAGCCTCAGCTGCCTACTTCCTCATTTGACTCAATCAACTCCTCAATTATCACCAAAACCTTCTTCCGAATAGCCGGATTAAAATAATTCCGTTTTTCCTCTTTACGTTTAGAATAGAAAGTGTATTCTGTAAACTGTTCTGATGTACCAGTTTGTAACACCTTCAAATTCTTCATATGCATTTGTTGCTTCAACTCACGTCTTTCCTCTAAAGCTTTTTTCTCAATCGATTCCAGCAACTTAATATAAGGCTCGTTGATCTTAAATATAGAATTGTTGCGTAATGTATCGAGATCTTTCTGGATAACTTCTATGGCGATAGACAAGAACAAATAACGGCTTGCTATTTTGAATTCTTCGTCTGTTATATATCTCAAAATATTCACCTCACAATAAGAACGTTTGTTCTCGTTATAGACAATTGCTAAGGATTTATACAACAGGAATACGGATATGGTATACTTTTCCTAAAAAAGCAAGTGGAAAAGATGGGTGAAACTCTATAGAGTACATTTTGCACTTGAATCGCCTTTTATCAAAGAGGAGTGGTTGAAGTGAACATAACTTCAGAAGAAAATGTGCTTCATGTGTTGGAGATTATTGAATCAAGATTAAAAAAAGCATCGATTATTTTCTGTTCGCAATTTTCACCAGAATGTTTATGGCATACTAAAAATGTAGCAATTGGCATTT
>NZ_WJID01000104.1:0-1775 GCF_010994055.1 Gracilibacillus thailandensis
ATCACTCCAGGAAGCACCACCACATTTAGTATAGAGCCTTATTATGTCCGACAAAAATAATAAAAGATAACCCCTCATATGCTTTTGCCTAGGCTCTGAGGGATTATCTCCTGAAGGTGCCGCCCCTCTTATCGGGGTTCGGTCTATTGTAACCGTAGACGTTCCAGCGTCTACGGTTTTTAATATGTTATGTCTTTTCACTAAATATTATACCGCACTACACGGTTTTTAACAACAGGCTTAATCATCAAGAATAATGTTCTCCGATTCTTTTGTTGTATTGAGCAAGTTAGGGAGGGGAATATAAAAATGAGGTTTAGTCCTTGAGACAGTATCATAAAAGAAGAATATGTAAATATAAGTTATTCCACGGAGGAATACTTGATGCTAAAATTCTTTAAAAAATCAAGAATAAGAATGTTCGTATTAATCATTATACTCGGGTGGATTTGGTTTGGATTTTGGAACTTATTGACACAAAAGAACTTTAATCTAACTGATATTTTAGTTAACCCCTTGATTTTTGCTATCATCTTTGTTTTGTATGATTGGTCTTGGAATAGTAGGAGTTATAATAAAGAGAGACAGTAAGAAAAAATAGAGCGGAGGTCATTTTTCTGTATTATCTTCACTAGTTAATTTACGAAAAGCAAGCACGGAAATAATAGATAAAGTGCGGAAAGAGGGCATATTATGGAAAGGCTAAATGAAAGAATTAAAATGGCTAATAAAGCACTAACTGCTCTTCGTGGAATTCTTTCCTATCATGAAGTGACCGACGTAGTGAAAGATGCTGCAATTCAAAGGTTTGAATTTACGTTCGAAGCTAGTTGGAAAGCTGCAAAACAATATTTGTATGATGTAGAGGGGCTCGATATCGGATAACCGAAGGGTGTGATTCGTAACTGTCGGAAAGTAGGTTTATTTAATGATAAAGAAGCAGTAGATGCACTTAAAATGGTAGATGACCGCAACTTGACTGTACAAACCTATAATGAAGAGTTGTCCTTTGAGATATTTCAACGAATTCCAAACTACTATGGACTTATGGAGAAGTGGATCGATAAAATAAACGAAGGAATGAATAGTGTTTAGCCATAAGAGGATGAATTTTATTCATTTCCAGTATAAATCCGTAGATCTAATAAAAAAAGCACCCTATATAAATTTCAGGATGCTAGAATGTTATGTTACTAAACATTATTTATTAATAATTTGTACTTGCTCATGTTTATGGACATAATCTTCTGGCAAAGGAAGGCGACCATTCTCGTCCATTTTATACTCTTTACCTTGAATTATAAAAATGGTGTTTTCATCATGTCCAAACTTTCTCCAATCCTTCTCTCTCATTCCTTTGCTCTCAATATCAACTTTATGAATAACACCAGAAGGATCAATTCTATATCTTGTCGGTTTATTATTTATAGTGAAAGGCTCTTCAGTATTGATTCCCAACCTTTTAAACCCTTCTAGTACTTCACCAGCATCTCTTGCAGTGTACATAATATTAACTCTTCCAGTCTCTGCAAACGTCTGTAAATGAGTTAGAAATTGCCTGTTTTTCTCTAGATGGACACGTTTCTCATCACTAATTTGATTATCGTAATACAGTGTTTGAACGTACCTTGAATTTGAATTATTATTAAATCGATAGTTTATCAATCCATAATCTGTATCCACACTGTATACTTTATTTTCTGCAATCGTTAAATTGTAATTTCTGTCAACCTGTAAACGTGGTGAAATAGATTTATCATTGTATGTCACTTTAT
>NZ_WJID01000105.1:0-7892 GCF_010994055.1 Gracilibacillus thailandensis
ATTTTCTGCAATCGTTAAATTGTAATTTCTGTCAACCTGTAAACGTGGTGAAATAGATTTATCATTGTATGTCACTTTATTAGTTTTTGGAGTATATATTTCTACATTCTTATTAGGATGAGCTCCGTCAGTTCTCTCTACTGATTGTTGCACGGTATTACGGAAATTTTGTTGTTGGACATTACTTTTATTAAAATAATGATTTAGTAATCTTTGGATAACAGAGACCATTTAATTTTTTCACCCTCTCTTTATTTCTATTTTATAAGAATTACTCCCCCTAAAAGGTATTATTTATAATATCGGAAAAAAATCCCATTATTTAAGTATAATGTCTTAAGTTGGGCAGAAACTATCTCTCACATGGGGAAGAAACTGATTTTTTATATCCTGATTTGTTTGATCTTCTGAAATATGAAGACCCCACGTATGACAATTTATTATATTGATGAAATCGATGATGGAATTAGATTTTAGTAAAGATATAGAAAGGGTTCCATGCAATACATTAATCTTATGTGGGGAAAATGACAAAGTGAACAAAAAATCATCGGTGAAGTTGGTAGAACAAATGCCAAAAGGAGAATTTCGCACAGTGAAAGGTGCGGGTCATGAAGTGAATAGGGAGGCTCCAGAAAAATTGGCGTCTATCATCCTTGATTTCTGGAGCAAACAATGAAAGTGAAGCAGTTTAAAAGCATCTTAACAGTAAAAAAACCGAATCCATTAAAGGACCCGGTTTTCTCTGGTTACCGCTTCACTGCATGAATAAAATGAATCGTCTCAAAAGCAGTTAAATAATCTGTTCTATTGCTAAAGAAATGCTCATTTATGTCAGTCGGTGATAAATGTTCATAAATTTGCAATCCTGCTTTCTCTAACAAACTCTCAATCTCCGCATAAGTAAAACAAGATTTCATTGGTTCCCCACTTGCCGCAGCCATTTTAACCATATTTTCAACTCGATTAGAAATGCCCTTTTCTTCAAAGAGTTTTTCGTCTGCATAATCAAATACAATAGAGCTGCCTGGAGGAAGTGCAGCAAATAAATGTTGGATCAAATTCGCATTTTCCTCTTTCGTTAAATAATAGGAAACACCTAAAAGGCTAAAAAATGTTTTTTTATTATCAAATCCTTGATCTGTTAAATCTTGATGAGAAAAAGTAGTAGTAAAGTCCATCGCAACAAAATGGAGATTTTCAGGAATATCAAAATTAACATCAGCTAACTTTTGTTTTTTAAATGCCTGTGTAGCAGGAAAATCAATTTCATATATATCTAATCTATCTGTCAATTCTGGGTGCCGAAAAGCAAAAGTGTCTAATCCCGCACCAAGTATGACATACTGTGATGTACCCAACTCAACTTCATGAAGAAGTACTTTCTCGCAATACGCTGCACGTGCTAATGGTGTTGGAGAAAGCTGTACTTGTGTAATCCATTTCAAAATTTCTTCTGGTTGATCTTTAAAACGCTCTCCGATATCTCTGTTAAAAAACTGAATTCCGTTGATCATATTTTTACTAACGGTTGAAAACTCTTCTTTGGAAAGTAAAGCGTTGGCAATAAAATCATCGAAAATTTTAGGTGTATCGTATTTATGGTGATATGCTCGGCCAAAAGCCGATACTAAGGAAGTTAGACTTGACTCATTCTGCTTCATTAACATCTTCCTCCTATACAAAAAAATAAGATTCCCCTGGCCAGGAGAATCTTATTATAGCACCTAATTATTAATATTACATTATAGCATAAACTAACTTTTTTTACAAATCTTTTGCTTTTTGTTTAATAACGAAAATGGAACTCTCGAGAGGATGATTGCAAGATTTTGGGAGTTAAGAGCCCCCGATGTGATATAACCTACATTAAATTTCCTCTTTATCTTTTAACATCTGACAAGCCAAATCTATGAAAGATTTTAACGGGAGATTCATTGATTTATCCTTATGCCATGCGATTTGCGTGAAAAAAGCTGGTGCATCACTTTGCCATTTTAGTTCTTTCAATCTACCGGTACTTATATCTTTCTCTACGGCCATATATGGTAGCTTAGCTATTCCTAGTCCTGCTATCGCACATTGTTTAAGTGCTTCGATACTGACAAATTCTATTCTATTGGAAGGATATACTTCTGCCTTCGTTAAAGTATTTTCAAAAATGGTACGATATGAACAACCTGTCTCTGTCAATAATAGTGTTTCATCTTTCAGATCCTGAGGATACACTTCTAAATGATTGGCTAATCGATGATCTGGTGATGCCACAATCTTCATTTCATCCTTTGCCAATGGCTCCACTACTAAAGAATCAGTATATCTCACTTCATCCATGATAAAAGCGACATCTAAATCTCCTTTTAGTAATTGTTCTTTCGCGATTTTATCTGAATGAGCAGGTTTAAATATTAATTTGACCTTTGGAAATTGCTGTTGGAACTCCTTTAGTAACGGTGGGAGCCTATATGTACATTGGCTTTCTTGTGCTCCGATAATCAATGTGCCTGACGGTTCATCGCCACCTGTTGCAATGGATTTTGCTTCTTCGGATAAGTTAACCATTTTGTCTGCGTAAGTCTTGAATTGCTTTCCTATTTCCGTTAAATATAATTTCTTACCTAATCTTTCAAATAACTTTGCATCAAGTTCTTTTTCAAGAGATTTAATTTGAGAGGTAACACTTGATTGAGCAAAATTTAAGATTTTAGCTGTTTTGGTAAAATTTAAAGTTTCTGCTGCTATTTTAAAAGTATTCAACTGTTTGATATCCATATGTATTCTCCTATAATCGAATAACCCGATTGATACAATCAAAATATTCAGTTTTATTAATTATTGTTTTTATTTTATGATATCGATAGCCTTTTCTCAAAGGATATGAATAATAAAGGAGTGGATAGAATGTCGATAGCAATTATCTACGGTGGGACACGAAAAAACGGTAATACGGAAATGCTAACGGAACATGCCATCCATGGTAGGCAAGCTGAACGCATTTATTTGGATGATTATCAGATAGTCCCAATCAAAGATTCACGGCATGCAAAAGAAGGATTTCAAGATATCGATGATGATTATAACTTATTAATAAAGCGGCTGTTAGCTCATGATACCTTAGTGTTTTCAACACCTATTTATTGGTTTGGTATGACTGGGCAAATGAAAACCTTTATTGATCGCTGGTCTCAAACACTTAGGGATTTAAACTTTCCAGAATTTAAAAAACAAATGCAATCCAAAAACGCCTTTGTAATAGCGGTAGGAGGGGATAATCCGCGATTGAAAGGATTGCCTTTGATCCAACAATTTCAATATATTTTTGATTTCATTGGTATTTCATTTGATGGCTATGTCCTTGGACTTGGTAATAAGCCCGGTGAAATATATAAAGATCAGCAAGCATTATCTATGGTGAACCAACTTTTTCATAAAATGGTTTAGATTTGGTATTTTATGTTAAAATGAGAATTGAGCATCTGTAAGGGAAGGGATTTCTATGATAGCTATTATCGTCATTATATTTTGCATCTTTATCTTGGATCAGCTTATTAATAGAAAACTAATAAAAAAGATGAACATGGAAGAGGATGACTTAGGGAAAAGTTATGTAAATAAAACACATAAATATGTGGAGAATATCCTTCATTGGGCAACTTTGCTATTGATAGCTGCATCAATAAGTGATTATCATCAGCTTAGACTGTTCATTTTTATTGTTCCTAGTCTGATGTTTGCTTTTCGTGCCATCCTGAAGTGGAAGTATTCAACAGATAACCAAACATATCTCTTAAGTGCGGTAACTTGCGTGTTATTTATTATTGGCTCGATTGTTTACGGCTCCTTACATTTCGGTATCATCACTTAAAAGGAGATTTACTATATGGATAAAACTGATATGATCGAATTAAGACATTTTTCAAATGAACATTTAGAAGTATTAAATTCCTTTGAACTCCCTAATGAACAAGCGCAATATACATCGTTGCCCATCAATTATCAAGAAGTAACAGAAGGACAGCATCGAATTGTTATTTTAGACGAGATGGAGCCGGTGGGCTTTTTTCTCTTGCACGAAACCGACAGAGTAAAGGAGTATTCGGATAATCCTCAGGCGATGTTGCTCACCTCATTATCGATAAACCGAACTAAACAGGGAAAAGGCTACGCAAAGCAAGCTATGAAATCACTCAGAAAATTCGTTAGCGCAGAATTTCCAGATTGTAATGAAATTGTTTTAGCTGTTAATCACAAAAACATAGCTGCTCAAAAACTGTATGAAAAAGTGGGATTTCAAGATACAGGAAAAAGAAAACATGGCCCAATTGGTGAGCAATTTGTTATGAAATTAATGTGGTGGTCTTTAACAGATTTTATAATCAAGAGAGACTATACAGAAGAAACAGAAAACTAAATTATTGATTGTAATGGGCGCATAGAACAAGGAGAATAAAAAAATGCCTATTGTTTATCATAAGCAATTTATACAAGCATCTGTAGAAGAATGTTTTAACCTTGCAAGAAGCGTAGATATACATACTAAAACAACTGCTAATACGAAGGAAAGAGTCGTTGGTGGCGTTACACACGGGTTATTAAATGAGGGTGATACGGTCACTTGGGAAGCTACTCACTTTGGTATTAAACAAAGGCTAACGGCAAAAGTAACTCATATGAATAAGCCTGCTGAGTTCGTTGATATCATGTTAAAAGGAGCCTTTAGTTCATTTACTCATACACATCAATTTATAGAAGAAAAAGGTGGAACCATAATGATTGATACATTTGAGTATAAGTCACCTTTTGGGTTAATTGGAAGAATTGCTGACAAGTTGTTTCTAGAAAAATATATGACAAGGTTTATTATTAGCAGAGCAAAAGGGTTAAAAGCAATTGCTGAGAGAAACGCTAAAACTGCTTCGTCTTGTTTAAGTTAAGAGGAAGCATGCAGAGTATTACAGCAGAATCCTGTTCCAAGGAAAAAGTCCTCCCTTCCGAGGAAAGAACCTCCTCTTCCGTGGATAAGACGATATTTCTATGGAAGGGAAGCAAATATCCCCGGAAGCGGAGCACACATCCCCGGAAGAGAGATCATGTTCCAAGGAAAAAGTCTTCCCTTCCGAGGAAAGCCCCTCCTCTTCCGTGGATAAGAGGATATATCCTGGGAAGAGAAACAATTATCCCCGGAAGCGGAGCACACATCCCCGGAAGAGAGATCATGTTCCAAGGAAAAAGTCTTCCCTTCCGAGGAAAGCCCCTCCTCTTCCGTGGATAAGAGGATATATCCTGGGAAGAGAAACAATTATCCCCGGAAGCGGAGCACACATCCCCGGAAGAGAAATCCTGTTCCAAGGAAAAAGCCTTCCCTGCCGAGGAAAGAACCTCCTCTTCCGTGGATAAGACGATATTTCTAGGGAAGGGAAGCAAATATCCCCGGAAGCGGAGCACACATCCCCGGAAGAGAAATCCTGTTCCAAGGAAAAAGCCTTCCCTTCCGAGGAAAGAACCTCCTCTTCCGTGGATAAGAGGATATATCCAGGGAAGGGAAGCGAATATCCCCGGAAGCGGAGCACATATCCCCGGAAGAGAAATCCTGTTCCAAGGAAAAAGTCTTCCCTTCCGAGGAAAGCGCCTCCTCTTCCCAGGAAAAGAGGATATATCCCGGGAAGAGAAACGAATATCCCCGGAAGCGAAGTCCTGATCCAAGGAAAACCCCTTCCCTTAAATTAAATTTAATGAATAGCACTTGCTCAAGTAACATCATTTCTTCAAAACATAAACTCGTCCACTTTTACTGCCGTACCAATCTAATATTCTAGCGTTTGTCATTAATGTTCTAGCGGTATATTCTTTTTCCACATGCAAAAACTCTCTACACTCTTGGTTCGTCAGTGTTGGTTTCACAAATACAAAATGATCGAGCAGGCTCATGACATGTGCGCGACGATCTCGCCCGCCACAATGAGGGCAATCCCAAATTACTCGTAGGCGATTCATTGCCAAGCTACCGCAGAAAGGGCACAGCACCCCACTTTCGACATCCCCTTGTTCAAGTCCAAACCTTTTCCAATAATGCATCTCAGGCTTGCGATGTGCCTGTGCTAACTGATAACCAATACGCGTCAGCTCACTTATTTGAAAAAGGGATTGCGTATATTGATCAGCAGCACGTTTAAATGATTTCTTCAATAAAGCAAAAGGCATAACCCAATCATATACCCAGTCACTACTTGAGTCCGTGACTATCTCTACATTTGGGTCCGCTAAAGCTACAAGATTGACGATCGGATAATTTTCCCACTGAGTACCAAAGCCATGAGCGGAGCTGATCACATTGCTCTTCTACCTGTGATATAGGATGCATCATCCCGTATTTCTTTCCATGCAAAGCGTACTGGAAATTTCGCGCATTGTTTTGAAAGGAGAATGTACCTGGTTGGCTTTTTACATCAATGTTGACAGCAAAGTGTGAAGTAAGGAGAAGGTTATCGATTTGAAAAAAGGACTGCCGATCTGCAGCGGGGAGGCGGAGGTCTTGAAGAAGAACTACGTCGTTTGAGTTAATGCCGATTCGTTCTAAGTAAAAATCGAGTTGGCATTCAGCTTGATAACCTTGTTCAATATTACGAAGTTCTAGCTCCATGTCACGCCTTCGTTTTTGGATTCGTTTTAGTCCACGGTTAAGCATCGAAATACTTTCCGGTTCCTTTCGTTTTTTGATAATAATTAAAATCACATCCTTTCTATACCAAAATATTCGACATAAATAGTAAAATTCCTCCCAAAGTGTAACGATTAGCCATCCACTGAAAAAACATTCACTTTGTGTTAAAATATACCAAAAGATATCCCGGAAAAGGAGTGATTCAGTTGAAAAATTTTGCTTTGAATCTCATAAGCTTAATTACCTTTTCCCCATTGATCACAGAGGTAACAGAGCAAGAGATCGTACAAAATATAAGACAATTGAAAAAGCATCAATGGTTCCGGGATTATTTTCTACATGACACATACAAAAAACTAATCATTCACGATCAAGATGTCCGTGAGATGATTGGGGGGTTCAATAGTAAGAGGTTCCATAAAGACGCTTATCAAGAAAAGTGTCAAAAAAAGCTTCAAAGAATCTTGCAGAGGAAAGTAAATTAAATCACCAAGAGTCGTTAGTGATGGAAAAGGAGCTACAGCCCTATGTCAGAACAAAATAATGATTCATTTCGCGATATGAATAAAAAAGAAAAAGTAATAACTGTTGCAGCAATAACGCTTCTTATTTTCCTTGTAGTCGGCTTTGTAATAGGACTTTTTTTCTTTGGATTGGCAGGGCTTTTTGAACTTCTCGGTGTTCGGTATCACTCCATCTGGTCATTGCTAGTCTTTGTTGTTAGTTTCTTTGTGTTAGGAATATTTGTCGATTTGTTTTTCAAGGTTTTCTACAAGATAACCGTTCGAAATATGATAGGTAAAGTAAATGTAGGATTTTTTCGATTCAGCTTTGACTGCCTATCAAACTGGTTAGTCCTGTTTACGGTAGACGAATTCATGAAGAGTATTACATTGAACTTGAAAGCAGAGATCATCATCGCATTATTACTTGCCATATTAGAAATAGTTTTTGATAGTGATAAAGAATAGAGAACAGGAGGTAATCGTGATTAAACACTTTAAGAATAAGCGATATTGGATACTAATGCCACCATTTTTTATAATTGCTATAATCCTTTTATTCTCCATTCCAAAGGAGTATATGAGCTTCTATTCACTTCTAATAATCATCGTATTTTGGTCTATATTTTATACTTGGGATTATTTCGCCAAAAAGAAAAATAGTGAGTACTCATCAAGATAACCAGTTGAAAAAAGGAGCATTCCTGTTATGAAGAAATTTGAGGTTT
>NZ_WJID01000106.1:0-9629 GCF_010994055.1 Gracilibacillus thailandensis
CACACAGGCAGAGCCTGTGGTTTTAAAAGACGTAATAATTCGAGTGTGAATCAACTTCACACTCTGTTTTTTTATTTTTTATGAAATGATAATAGATTAGCCTGCTTCAATTCATTCGTCAGTTTTTTTATAAAATCTTGTGAATTATCGATTTGTTCTCTTTCGGTTTGATCTAGCATTTTTTGTAATATAGACCGATACACTTCTTGCTCCGTCAAACGACTCAACCCCTTTACCCATCCTAATGATACAATATGTTTGTACTTCTATTTTCGTAACTTGTTTACTATCAAAATACCAAAAATCGCTATCAAAGCTCCTATTCCATCAAGAACGACATCACCTGCGTATGGTGTACGGTTTGGCGTAGATCCTTGATGCCATTCATCAAAAATAGCGTACACTAAAGTAGTCAAAAATGCAAAAAAAGTTAATAGAGTTGCTTTTTTATCCTGCCATGTCTTACTGAACGCTAGATATAATAGACCACATAGTATGGCGAATACTCCTACATGAGCCCCTTTTCTAAGAACAAAAGCGCAAGCGCCCGATTAGAAACGTAGCAACTGGAGCGAATCAACTGAGATAAAGGAATCACGGTGAGCTTGCGAGCCGATGATGACTTATCGTAGGGCGATTCGTGAAGTTGCCTAGTTTCTGGGTGCTGGAGCTGGACTTGACTCACCACGCTACCCTGATACACGTGGTCAAATTATTATAATTACCTAGCCCAAAAATTCGACAAATCCTTCTACACCTAATTGTTCGACACTAACCACAGAATGATGATATTTAAAGGAAATCGGCTGTAAAATGGATGTTAGAAAGGATAAGTCAATATGTTGAGAAAGAAATGGCTTGATGTCTTGTTCCTCGTATGGTTGGTCAGATGCGTAATATATGACTCCCATCCACAGTAGAGGAAAAAGCCAATATATTAACTTCTTCATGATTTCCTTAAACTCCTCTTTTTTCTACTATAATAATTTGTAAATTATACCACAATTTCTGACTGTTGATTACACTTTTGTTCACTATGCAAATAAAAAAATAGTCAGCTACTCCTCTAAGTGGCTGACTTGTCTGTTTAGTTAATGATTTTGTTTCCATTTGTTAAATTCTAAAAATTCTTTGAATTCTTGCTTAGAGACACCAGAATGCATTGCCTCTTCTGCAAGCTTTAACCATTCTTCATCTAATTGTTCTTTAATTTCTTCATCTGATTGAGACATTAATAATTCATTAACGGTTACACCAAGGACCTTGCCAACCTTCTCCATGAACTGAATCGATGGATTAGATTGGATTCCACGTTCAATGGAACTTAAATAGGACTTGGCAATCCCGGCTTGCTCAGCAACTTCAGATAATGACATTCTTTTTTGTTTCCTTAATTCTTGAATTTTTTGCCCTATCACAACAATTCACCCACTTTCCTGCTAACCATCATTATAACATAAATGTTTTTTTCTGTTCTATATAAAGGTACGTCTTTTTGTCGAATTATGCAAGGGTTTATGACTATTTTTGCGTATTTTGCAGAAAATCAAGACTAAAGTCCTGTAGAATTATTCGTTAAAACGTAATATTTTAGTTTGTCCCCATTGGAAATTAGTTCAAATGTCGAAGATTTACAACTATTTTCCGTTAATAAACACGTGCATTTTACCATTATTATTAGTATAATATGGATAATACATAGACTAAAGAGGTGTGGAATACTATGAAGAAGTTAGCGCTACTTTTTATTCTGGCTGGAGTCGTACTTCTAAGTATTGGCGGTTATCGTTACTTCCAAATACAAGCTGCTGAAAAACAGGCTGCTACGGAAGTAAATGAATTACTTGAACAATCTTCTAAAGGAGAAGTATCAAAACGAACACCGGAGGAATTTTTTCCAGATATGGGAGAAGCGGTTGGATATTTACACATTCCAACACTTGACGCTCAATTGCCTATAGTGGAAGGTACTGATCCAGATGAATTAGAGAAGGGAGTCGGCCATTATCGAGGTACAGCCTACCCAATGCAAGACGATCAAATTGTACTGTCTGGCCATCGGGATACTGTATTTCGAAATTTAGGGGAAGTGAAGGTCGGAGATACTTTTATAATAGAATTAGAATATGGAGAATTTGAATATGAAATGGTTGATTCCAAGATTGTTGATGCAGACGATACAACCATTATTAAATCAACAGCGCCTGACGAAGAATTGGTTATCACGACTTGTTATCCATTCTCCTATGTAGGAAACGCACCTGAAAGATATATTATCTATGCAAAACCAATTTATTAAGCGTATTGTCTGTTAGCAATACGCTTTTTTCACTTGTTTTATAGGGGGTAAATTAGATGAAAAGGTTATTCATTGTATTGATAAGCTTGCTAGCGTTTTTAGCTGCTTGTCAAGATGACGAACAAGTCAAGCCTGAAGATCGCTTGCAGGAATATGTAGACCATTGGATGGCGGAAGACTTTGAAAGTATGTATCAAATGGTTGAAGAAGATGTAGATAAAGAGGAATTTGATCGTTATCCCAAAATATACGGAGACTTGGAAGTATCAGATCTATCTGTCGAATACGAAGTCCCGGATCAAGAAGAGGAAGAGATTGACTTGGACGAGGTTGAGTCGGTGTCATTCCCGCTCAGTGTAAGTATGGAAACATTGGCAGGGCCGATTTCTTTTGATACAGAAATCGAAATGGTGAAAACGATTAAAACGGTTGAAGATGAAGAAGAAATCGATTGGCTAGTTAATTGGCACCCTGGCTTTATCTTCCCCGAGTTAGAAGACGGCGGGACAGTTGGAATCAACAGAGTTGAGCCAGTTCGCGGAGAAATCTATGACCGAAATCGTGAAGCACTTGCTGTCAATGAAAGTATCTATGAACTAGGTGTCGTAGAAGATTGGTTTACTGAGAATAAAGAGGAAGAAAAAGAAGAAATAGCAGAAATACTGGATATTACAGTGGAAGATATTGATCAAGCATTAAGTGCTGACTGGGTCACACCAGATGTGTTTGTTCCATTAAAAGTAGTTCCTAGCATTAGTGAAGATGGATTAGAAGAAGCCTTACAATCGATCGAACCATTTACAAAACAAACGACGACAGGACGTATCTATCCTTTAGGTGAAGCTGCCGCTCATTTAGTAGGATATATCGCACCAATTACAGCTGAAAAATTAGAAGAAGTAGATTCTGACGTTTATTCGGAAAGTGATTTAATTGGTTATCGAGGACTAGAAGAGTTATTTGAAGAAGAACTCCGCGGTGAGGAAGGTGTCCAGATTTATGTCGATAAAGGAGATCAGGATCCTGTCGTCATCGCTGAAACAGAGGTAAAAGATGGGGAGACGATCACCCTCACCATAGATGCTAAAGTACAACAAAGCATCTTTGATTCATTAGATGGGGACGCCGGAACTGCTGCTGCAATAGATCCTTCAACTGGTGAAACATTAGCATTAGTAAGTAGTCCAGCTTTCGACCCACACGCTTTTCTATATGGACTTAGTGGCGATCAATGGAATGAGTGGCAAGAAGATCCGAAGAATCCATTATTAAATCGATTTAGCGCAACCTTTGCACCTGGATCATCGTTCAAACCAATTACAAGTGCTATTGGCTTGGAAAATGGCTCCATTGATCCAAATGAAGGCTACACCATCGAAGGGTTGACTTGGCAAAAAGAAGGTTGGGGGAATTACTCCGTTCGACGTGTTTCTGAATCAAACGGTCCGGTTGACTTAAGAGATGCACTCGTCCGCTCCGACAATATCTATTTTGCCATGCAAGCTTTAGAAATGGGGGAAGATGCTTTTGTATCTGGCTTAGAAGCATTCGGTATTGGTGAAGAAGAGTTCCCTTTCACTTATCCAATCGAATCGAGCTCGATTTCTTCTGACGGTACATTAAGTGAAGAAGTACTATTGGCAGATACGAGCTATGGTCAAGGACAACTTGAAATGAGCGCACTACAACTAGCAACGAGCTATTCCATTTTCCAAAATGACGGCAACATTGTCCAACCAACCTTATTGATGGACGAAGAAGACGGACAGACATGGAAAGAAGGATTACTTTCTAGTGAAAATGCCGACATCATTCGCGATGCATTACGTGGCGTCGTAACAGATGGTACCGGAAGTGGTGCAAATGTTAGTGGATTAGGGATAGCCGGAAAAACTGGAACTGCTGAACTGAAACAATCACTAGATGAAAAAGATGCTGCTGAGAATGGCTGGTTTGTCGGTTATCCGGAAGATGGCAGTGTAATCATCGCTATGATGGTAGAAAACATCGAAGATAAATCAAATGGCAGTGGATATGTCGCCGAAAAAGTCGGAAACGTATTTTCTGAGATTAAATAAGAATGGATAGGAGAGCTAGCCCCAAGGAGATCGGGCTAGCTCTTTTTTGATATCGGGCACTTTCCCTTAGATATCGGGCGGTTTTATCATTATATCGGGCACTTTCCTTTGGATATCGGGCACTTTTAGTCATTTATCGGGCACTTTACAAATACTTAATCAAATCAACATGCTTATAATAGGCACCTTTATTATTGCCTTTTCGGACTAATGGAGCTCTCTGAAATAATTTTTTAATTACTTCTGAGGAATCTGTTCCGAAAAATTCTCTAGCCAGTTTATTCGTTATCCTATTCTCTGCCAATAATGCTAAATCAAACAATACTGGCAAATGGGGCATCAGAGCTACGTTCATTACAAAAAGGGCATTGCCAACGTAAGCGTATTCTGTTCATTGCAAATTTTGTACATGCCGGACATGGTACACCTTTAATAAGATCACTCCACTTGATACCATAACGGTCTAGTATAGGAAAATGTGCTTCTTGGTGGTGATCATGTAAAAAGGATACAATCTCCTGATTTTTAGAAGGTGATATTTTCGCCGGGTGTTTTCGTGCTATTTTTTCTAAAAAAGATGGAAGTGCTTGCGCTGTGAGGATTCGGTGCCTATCTGGGTAATCCTGAAGTTGTAGAATGGCATGACGATTGACAAATACCGCAGCGGTAAAGGTGGGAAGCTGTTCGATGTTATGCTTATCTAGATACCGGCGTAATTGTGCATGTTGGAGATCTACTTGCAATAATGGATCTGGAAATACTTCTTTTTCCCCTGCTTTCGTTCGTATTAACTGCCGGGAATATGGATCAAAGTAGATCGGCGCGGTGTAATTCTTGATTTCTAGTATAACACGATAATCTAGATCAAAAAGGAGCCAGTCGAGCTGGAATGCTGATTGGTGCTCAATGCGGAGGCCGTTAAGGAATTGTGGTGAATCAAGGTGGGCTTGCTTCAGGTAATATTCAAGATTTGCTTCTCCTGCTTGTCCTGACTCAAATTGCCGCCACTTGTCATAGATGTAGCGATATTGCGGATGATCTTGCGGAAGTCGATCAAGTAGTGCTTTGTGCTTCAATAATTTTAATGAGGTTTTGGGTATCATTTCTCCTCCCCTTTCCAATATATAGGCACAGCAGAAATCTACTGTGCCTCTCTTTTATAATGCGATTACTTGTCCTGTTTTACTACTCTCATAAACGGCATCAAGTACTTTCATTTGGTTACGTATTTTGGTAATGTCATAGAATAAAGGTTGATTGTTCAACACTGCATGAGCGAAGTGTTCTACCATTAATGTGTACTGGTCACCCGCTTCTTGCAATACCTCTGTACCTTCATCTGTTTTCACATGGATTTCACCTGTCATTCCTTCATTCGTGTCTGGGCGGAATGCTGATGTTACGGTGATGCTTCCCTTTGAACCGACCACTTCGTATGACTCACGCGATGTGCAATCAAAACTGGAATCAAAAGATGTAACTACGCCATTTCCAAAGGTCATCGTACCCGCCATCGTTGTATCTACTTTTAATTCTGGATGATAGTATGCACTTGCGTGAACGGATACAGGTTCTTGTTCTAGGATATTACGAATCGCATGTAAGGTGTAACATCCGACGTCAAACATCGATCCACCACCAAGCTCATTATTCAAGCGAATGTTGGAACGGTCTTCCAGATAAAAAGAGAAACTTGCGCGCATAAAGGCTACATCGCCAATCACACCGTCTTGAATCAATTGCTTTACTTTTTGATGCTGGGGATGGAATTGATACATAAAAGCTTCCATGAATACCACATTATTTCTTTCACACGCAGTAATCATTTCTTCTAATTCCTCGTTAGTGACTGCTACAGGTTTCTCACAAAGTACATGTTTGTTCTTTTCGGCTGCTTTGATTACCCATTCTTTATGTAAAGCGTTTGGCAGTGGGATATAGACTGCATCGATATCTGGATCGTCTAATAAAGCCTCATAGCTGTCAAACGTACGTGGAATATCGAGCTCTTCCGCTGCTTCATTTGCAGTTTGTTGATTTCTACTTGCGATCGCAACTACTTCTCCATTATTGGATCTCTGAATCGCTGGTATCACTTGTGTCCTACCGATTTTTGCTGTACTGAGAACTCCCCATTTTAATGTTGTCATGTTACCTCTCCTTTATAATGTCTTGATTGCCCCGCCATCTACAATTAAGGTTTGTCCCGTAATATATGTATTAGCAGCTGATCCTAGAAAAAGGATTGCTTTTGCGAATTCCTCTGGTTGTCCGATGCGACCAATCGGGATATTTGCTCCTGCTTGTTGAATACGTTCTTCAACCGATTCATCTGAAGGTTGTTGTTTGTATATGTCTCGAATCCGGTCTGTTTCCATTGTGCCAGGACCAACTGAATTAATCAAAATTTGATCAGTTGCTAATTCCTGAGATAAGCTCTTCGATAAGCCAACGATAGCAGGGCGGAATGTATTCGATAGTAATAGTCCGTCTAGTGCTTGTTTCATCGAACTTGATGTAATATTAACAATGCGTCCGAATTGCTGTTCTTTCATTCCAGGTGTTACAGCTCTAACTGTACGAATAATATTCATGAGCAATAATTCAAAAGCATGCTGCCAATCCTTATCATCAAAGTCATTAAACTTACCTGCAGGTGGACCTCCAGCATTATTGATTAAAATATCAACACGACCAATTGTCTGCATTAGATTTTCAATGTCCTGACTTTTGGTAAGGTCACAGACGATTGCTTCTACATTAGCATTCCCTGTTTCTTCAACAATCTCAGCTACTGCTTGTTCTAGTTGTGCTTTACTTCTACTTGCGATAACAACATGTGCACCCTCTTGAGCATATGCTGTGGCACATGCCTTACCTAAACCTTTGCTTGCTGCTGTGACAAGAACCTTCTTATCCTTCACTCCTAAATCCATGACACACACCTCCTGACTCTATTTTAAAAGGGATGCGATTACAATAGCAAGCAACAAGGGGCTTAAGCAATAGCGTTAGCTTACTTTACCAAGAAAAAACAGCTGCTCTAAGCAACTGCTACATTTCATTTAACTTCGTTGTATACAAATGGAAACTGTCTGGATTTTTTTCATCTAAAGCTCTATCAATAAGTCTTAATAAGTTGCTTTTCTCTAATTCCATAATCACATGGTCAATATTATCCGTCTTCTCATCAGTTTGTGACACGATCATATATGGGCCTAAAATAGTGGATAGATGCTCCTGAAAATCTTTTACTTTCATCAGATCTGATAATGTTATCCGGTTATATTTTTTTCCTTTTTGAAAAACGAAAACATCGTTTTTATTTTGGATTTGTTGTGTATCGCGATTAATTCGAATTTCTCGAGCTTCGAGCGGAACAAAATGATATACTTCATCATCCATTAATAAAGAAAAATATTGATAAGCAAGTACCACCCGAATGTGTTTGCCTTCTTCTTTCACATAATACGGTTTTAACATTTTTACGGAAAGCAAATTCAACACCTCCTCAAAAATTCATAACGCACTAATCTGCTTGAGATATACTCTTATTTTACATCATATGCAAGAAATAAGAAAGCGTTTACAACTAATTACCAAAAAGAAATTTTTGCCTAGTAATCGTTATCTTTCCATTTAAGCAGATTCACCATGGTAAGCTAACGATTTCTGCGGTATACTAAGCAATAGAATGTTCGAAGGAGAATTTTTCTAATGAAATGGTCAAAATTACGCTACCGCTTTTTTGGTAGGCGAATAATCAAAACAGCATTAGCTGTCTTTTTAACATCCATGTTATGTGAATGGATCGGCTGGCCGCCAGTATTTGCTGTCATTACTGCGATTGTCACGGTCGAACCAACTGTTGCTGATTCGATCAAAAAAGGGATCGTCCGTTTTCCTGCTTCGGCAATAGGTTCAGCCTATGCCGTTTTATTTATCTACTTGTTTGGGAACTCACCCATTACTTATACATTGTCCGCCTTGTTTACAATTATCACGTGTTATCGATTAGGTTTACATGCTGGACTTCTAGTAGCTACCTTAACATCAGTTGCCATGATCGAAGTAATCCATACTAATTTATTTGTCTCTTTTATTATTCGACTTGGCACCACAACAGTCGGACTATTAGTATCAACATTAGTCAATATGTTTATTTTACCGCCTAATTACACCAAAAAAATAATGACTAATATCCATGATCTATTAAAACAGACCGGAGAAGAATTAGAGATTATATTGAAGCAATTAGTTGGAAAAGACCGACTCTCCAAGCAAAAAACAGAGATAGACAGCCGTTTTTTAACATTAAAAACGACATTGGATCAGACAGATAAATTGTTGAATTTTCAAGCAGCAGAATCAAAATATCATAGACTGGACGAGCGTACGAAGCATGTATTTGATTACGAAAGAAAAAACCTGAAGAGATTGCGATTGATTCATTATCATATCGGTAATTTAATTAATACACCAATCCAAAACATCTGTTGGTCGAAGCAAGAGTGTGAAGACATTATGGAAATGGTGGAAACACTAGTTGATTTCATGAAATATCCTGATCATTATAAAGCAAGTGCCTACCGACAACAGGTGAAAAAATTAATGAATCAATTCTGGGAAAGTAAAAAACCAAGTAATGATCAAAATACTACCCTTTTTACACCAGAAGTCATTATCTTATACGAATTACTGTCAATTTATAATATTGTAGAAAAGATATTAATTAGTGAAAATGAACTGAAGAAATAACAAGAGTCTGGCACAACTTCTCCGGCTACCCACTTTCCCCCCTGGATATAAGCAATTATCCCCGGAAGAGAAGAGATTTTCCTCGGAAGAGAGGTAGCGCTTCCGGGGATATCTCCTTTAATGGGGTTTCCACGACGGCATAGAAAACAATACGAAAGTAATTTTTGTTTGAGTAGATGTTGTACTTGCTCCCAACGAAGTATTCTGCAGGAGCGATTTACCAGCATTCCCCAAGGAAGAATAAGCAGAGTGAATACAGGCACGTTACTGCGCAGTTTATGTTTAAGCCGTTATAAAAATCATCAGATTGCATTTACAAAGACCCGAACTATTCCATTTGTTATGGATAGTTCGGGTCTTTATTTGACTTAGATACTTATTTCCTTTAAATCTTAAATTGTCTTACCAATCCATTTAGTTCTTCTGACAGCTTTGCCAGATCTTCGGAATTGGACGATACTTCTTCCATTGAACTACTTGCTTGTTGGGCAGAT
>NZ_WJID01000107.1:0-9175 GCF_010994055.1 Gracilibacillus thailandensis
AACTTTTGACCAATGCTCTGTCATCCAACGCCATAATCGTTTGTTAAAGTAACTATTTAATTGCAGCATATGGATCGATTGTTTTACTCGAAAGAATGCATATACCATCCACAATACACTGACAATTGAAAATATAATCTGCATCATCTTACTGCTCCTTTATCTTCTTCAAAGACGGTATCTACAATCACCACAACTTGATGATTTTGTTCTCCTAACACGCTAATATAGTAGTATACTGGATTCTACTCTTAGTTCGTTCAATTCAATCAAAATATTTTTTCTCTTTACATTAAATATTTTTCTCAAAATCATTGAATAATTTAAATACCATCACTCGTTCACCAGTGCGAGAGCTTATATCAGAATGGAAACTTTTTACTTCCTCTCCAGTTATAGTGAGTATAATATTTTTAAGATCTTCTATACCTGATTCAACTAATTCTGAACGAGTTTTCTTTATCGTTAACATTCCTTCTTTGGTTTCACAAACGTTATATTCTGCTCGTGTTAAAATTCCTTGTAGATTTACAATCACCATATCCCGTAATATATCTGTCTTGACAGATACAGATCCACGCCCAAGATAGTCCTTTTCCCATTGCGTAATTGCCTTACTTATCTCAGATTCATAAGAGCCTTTAGATACTTTCACAAACTCATCTCCTAACGATCAATAAATTATCTATTTTATTTATATTTCTAATTTTTATGTCCATAACAAATAATACTTTTGTTCATTAAGCAAAGCAAATCATTTATAGTAATCACCAATTTTTCCAATGTCCTTCTGGATCAATACTTGAAAGGCGCACCCATCCATTTTCAACTTTTTCGCGGAATACTGAATCATTATTCAATAATCGTTCTACATATTCGCTAGGCGCTTGGATGACAATCAGCAAACGAACAGGAGAATGATATACTTCGGAATCTGATTGCATAACGGATTGCCAAGGTAGTCCAGTTAACAAGTCACTTGCATTACCTTGCATAACGCCTAGACCTGCTGTAACAGTTTGCGTTGCTTTATTTCCACTTCCATAATAATGTGGCGCTACCGTTGAAGCGTAATATTGAAGATTAATCCACTGGGACACTGTTCCTGGTCCTGCAATAATGTTTGCTAGGAGATCACCACTTTCATCTTGTTTCCAATCATAGTTATGCAGAAAGGCTCTACCTTCCAAGTCACAATCCAAGGTTAATTCTCGTTGACCAATTATAAATGAAGCATTACGAGCTAACCCCCATTCAGGACGTATCTCACTCCAATCGTCTGCAAATCGTTGTGCCTCAGCCTTTGGATTTTTTAGTTTAGATTGGAAACCTGGTAATTGAGCTAAACGTTCTGCGTTGGCATTACGACTCACCGTCGGCATAATAGCTTCAATACGATCAAATGCTTCTTGTGCAGCTTCAGAGAGGGTGGGAACATAAATCCAGTGTAATTCATCTATCGTCGTTTTATGCTCTGCAGCTACAAAAATAGTGTCCTCAGGAATTTCAATTCCTTTAGCAGAAAGCCCTCTCCTTACCTCTGGAAGATTACATAAATTGGCTAAAGCTCTTGCATTGAATCCACCTGCCGCACCACCGCAGGCACCGCACTCAAGAGAAGAGGCATAAGGATTGTTTATACTTTGACTACTATGCCCACATATTACGACTAAAGGTGCGAACTTCTTCTCTGTTAGACCCATTAATTTTAGAGCCTGGTGAGCATAACTCAATTTCTCTTCTTCAGAGAAACCAACAGGTAGATTCGCCTCTTTATTATCTTCATGATCAAGCGAGAGTTTTGTATTAGGTTTACGTATCCAAGACTCACGTAAATTACGTATAAATCGATTTGCTTTTCTTGGCACAAAGCTACGTGCTACCATTTGTAGACTAAGCCAAGGTCCACTTAATTCTGGTAAAAGTAAACTCGCTAGCACATTCTGTTTCATCGTTTTAAACGTATTGCTTAAGGAATTAACTGCTTGCTTACGTTGTTGGTATTTATCGAGTTCCTCTTCATCTACGTACTCTCTTATCTTATGCTGTGGGTTCAGTATAATTGGCAAGGATGCATGACTATGTTTACTACCTAATTCACTAGTTGCAATCGGTAACCCGAAGAAACCAGCAATTCCAATCGTTTCAAACGGACCTTCTTTTTCTAGTTGACGACGAAAAGGTTCTGAACGCACATCTATACAGAATGCTAATTGAGCTAATGTTGAATGCTTTCGTTTAGTCTCACGCTGTTTAAAGATTAATTTCTGACTTAATTGATCTGTGTGTGTTTGCTCCCAACCTTCTAACCATATTTTTCGACGAAGCTTGTCATCAAAGCTGTAAGCAAATGATAAATATTCATGCTGTTCAGTGGCTGACATCTGTAACCAATCCTCTAGAGTAAGACCACCCCAATGAATCCAAGATGCTAACAAAGTAGTAAGCGAAACTTCACTCTCCGTTCGTTGATTACTCAAAGGTAAATAGGGCTTTATAAGCGCCCACTCCAGGGAAATTCGAACTGCTAGATAGTCTGTTAAGAGATCTTGTTCATGGCTTGTTTGTTGAGAGCGCCAAAGCATCATTCCTGCCCACCCAGGTAACGAAAGTAAATGACCTTCAAGATAATTCTGTATCTCTGACGTAGGGATTTCCATGAAAGACAATGCTTCTTTTAATGCCAAGGGTGCCTCATGTGGCCAATCTTTTAGGTTTTGACGCTGATGTTTACTAAGTGCCGGATCGTGTTGAATGAGACGTCGCCACGCACGATAGAAACCTTCCTCACGGTGTGGCATTGTCCAACCCGCTTGAAATTCATCAAGATACACTTTGCACCATTTGATAACATGATTATCAAGAATTTTAATTAACTTCTCACCATCTTGTTTTTTTACAAACGAACTCATTGGTTGTATAGAGGAATTCTTGATGCTATCCAAATTCAGGCCACTAAATTCCTCTACCGATTTCTCCAACTTATGTGATGATAAGAGGCTTGAAGGTAATCGATCCAATTTGAGTGCAGCCTGACAAAATCGCTCTGCCACATCCCTTGGGATATTAAAGGGATGGGTATCAAGCCAACGCTGTAGACCCATTTTTACAAATGCTTCATCAATCTCACCTTTACTTTTTGCCGAACGAATCATGGAAGCACTAGGGTAGATATCAACATCACGAGTATCTTTTAACCAATCTGCAACCTCATCAAAAGATTGCTTTTCTAGTCCCATCCATGGATTACGTGCTGCAAACGTAGAAATAGGCCATAGTGGCGCAATCACCCGACTAGCTGATTCAATTATTGTATTGATGTCTATTTCTTGAAAATTCTTATTTGTATCTTTATTATTTTCATTTTCTTTTGTTAAAACGGATGATACGTCCATCACTTATTACCTCCTTGAGATAAAAATAGCTGTTTAAGGTAGTTTGGATGACTTTCTACTGATTTAGTTTTTGCTTCACCTAGTCGTATTAACCAAAGATAGAGTACTGAGTAGGAAACAGAAGAACGATTACGGGACGCCCATGAACCTATAGTACTACCAATTAATAAGAGGCCTACGACAATGATGACAACAAACATTGGAGGTTGAACACCTTGAAAAACAGTTGTATGCAACCACTCATAAAAGAGATTATGAATGATAAAATAAATGATGGCAGAACCTCCTAAAAATATTAGGCCAGCAATACGACCGATTCTCCCCTGTCCAAAAGCCACGAGTTGTGTCCAAGAAACGGACAATGACCACCCTAGGATTAGCGCACTAATCAATTGATACCCGTCTCCTGGAGCCGTAAGCCAAAATGCAACCCCTACTAATAAGGCTAATGTTCGGCCAGCCAAGACCCATAAATAAGCTGACCGTTCATTAATACGAGACGATACCTCATAACGTCGTACTGCAGAACCTGCCAGTAAAAACAGTGTTGCTTTGAACAAACCATGTAAAACAAGGTGAATAATCGCTGCTATATACGCACCTAATGCACACTGAACGAGCATAAACCCCATTTGACCAATCGTCGATCCTACCAACTGACGTTTATAGTCAACCTGAACTAAACTAATTCCAGATCCAATCAAAACAGAGATACTTGCAAGAATAAGTAATACCATTGAAGCTATATCACCGTTAAATAGTGGTGATAATCGAGTTAGCATAATCCCACCTGCATTTACTAAACCAGCGTGCATGATTGCAGAAACAGGAGTCGGAGCAACAACAGACTCAATTAACCACCTATGGAAAGGCCATTGGGCTGCAGGAATGATTACTGCTAATACAATCAATAAATTTATCCCTGTTCTCTCCCATTGTCCTAGTTGTGCCAAATGTTCATTTGTTAGAGCTAATGATAACTGCCATTGGCCTGTTACTACAAAAAGCCAAATCATTGCAATCAATAATGCAAACCAACTTAATGTAAATAAGCGAGCAGAAACCTTGGCCGCTTCATCAGCTACTTTCCAACCGCGGTTTAACCTTATAAGGAAGGTTAAACCAATGAGAGTGGCTCCCCACGATATAACCATTAAGCGAAGATCACCACTTAACCATGTAATGGAAGCAACACCTGTCGTAAATGTAAAAAGCATAAAATACTTACGATAAGAGCGGTCTCCCATTAAGTAACGTACTGAAAAACGCTGGATGATTAAACCAATTGCAAGGACAAAGAAAACCATTAACCATGCTAAGGAATCCACGTACCATGGACCAACATTTCCATTCACACTAGTATTTATAAGAGCAAATAAAGCAACTAAAGGAGGCAAAGACACGATACCAATATGAATACGAATAAAACTCAATGGTACTCGTGGGTGTAAAAACAAGAGTCCGCTAAGCCCAGAAGCAATAAGCATAATGAAAAATAAGGTTAAAGATGATGACAAACTCAATGAATCTAACACAAAACATTCTCCCCTCAAAAACAATATTAACGTATAAAGAATTTTAAAATAAAAAAGGTCATTTCATATATTTTTCTAAATAGTCCTATATTTTATCTTGCTCCAATATGAAATTTTGAATAAATTTGAATTTATTTAAGAACAAAAGTGGAAAGTCCCCGCATAAAACAAGAGCAACTTCAGAATACCCCGAGATAAAGAAATATCGGTCAGCTTGCTGATGATGTCTTACGTAATAGAAGTCATCTAGTTTTTTTGGCACTCGGGGCTGAACATTACGATGTTTATTCCGATAAGGTATCCATCGCACAACATTATTATTTCCTAGGCAATTAAAAAACCGACAATTTCAAAACTACAATGATAATTTACAATCATTGAATCTTGAAAATTGTCGGTTTCACTTCAACTAACTTCACCGAAGTTTTTTGAAGAACTACCTTATTAAGGTGGAAATTAGTTATATTCCCACTTCTAATCAGAAAAAATCTGTCTATTCTAATACCCAAGCTATTACATATACCGATTTACTTTACCTTTTCATTCTTATAGTTTAAAAGCTTTTTCATTCAATCAATAGGGAAATATTAATAGAATGCTAAAGCCCAAATTAATTAAGAAGTTAAAAATAAGCATCTGTCGAATATTAAGTTAAGTATAAATATATACTAAATTATAAAATGTGTCAACAACAAGGCCTTCATCCTAGAAGTGTTTTCATGCTAAATTCCGTAATCAAACTCATCAGGATGAGCGCCAATTCGGTTATTGGCATCCATTGTTTTTATTTTATCAATGTCTTCATTAGATAATTCAAAATCAAAAATATCGACATTTTCTTGTTGGCGTTCCTTATGAACAGACTTCGGGATCGTAATGATGCCACTTTGGTATTGCCAGCGCACAATAATTTGGGAAGGCTTTTTATTATGCTTTGCTGCTAATTCCTGTAACACAGGATGATCAAAATAACGAGCCTTACCTAATGGCGCCCACGCTTCTACTTTTATATCGTGTTTTGCACAAAAATCTCTAACTGCTTGCTGTTGTAGCTGAGGATGTAACTCAACTTGATTCACTACCGGCGTAACGTTTGCTTCTTTTAATAACTCCTCTAAGTGATGTGGCTCAAAGTTACTTACCCCAATTGCTTTTGCCTTACCATCATGATAAATTTCTTCCAGTGCTTTGTATGTCTCCGTAAATTTACCTGGTACTGGCCAATGTACTAAGTATAAATCAACATAATCCATTTGTAGACGTTCTAAACTACGCTTAAATGCTGCTTTTGTTTCTTCATATCCTTGCTCGTCATTCCAAACTTTGGTCGTCACAAAAATTTCTTCACGAGGAATACCACTATCTTTAATGGCTTGACCTACACCCTCTTCATTGGCATAGAGTGAAGCTGTGTCAATATGACGGTATCCTAATTCTAACGCTGATTTTACCGCATGATAGACCTCATTACCTGGCTCCGCTTTGTAGACACCAAGTCCAACTGCAGGTATTTCTGTTCCATTGTTCAGTTTTAATGTAGTAGTTAAGCTCATTTGTAGAAACGCCTCCTTTTTTAATCAACCATTCACTCACTATTTTAATATGCTATTGGCATTTCCTAAAGTAAACTGCTTAAATTAGCCTGATTTTTAATAATATCGATAACCTTTTCTTTCGCTTCACTGGAGCGATATTGATTCATTTTGTCTTTTATTTCAAATTTATCTTTTTTTAATTCCAAAAGCGAAGTAACCAATGAATCCGTTGATAACTCTTCTTCCTCTAACACTTTGGCATAGCCTTGTTTTTCAAAAGATTGAGCATTCACAATCTGGTCTCCACGACTTGCTTGACGCGATAACGGAATCAACAGCATTGGTTTATTTAATGCCAAAAATTCAAAAATCGCATTAGCACCTGCACGCGAACAAACCATATCGGTAATCGCAAGCAAATCCTTCAATTCATCTTGGACATATTCATATTGCACATACCCTTCTTGTTCATACGTCTCATCGATATTATCCTTCCCACAAATATGGACAACTTGAAATTGCTTTAACAATTCTTCTAAACCTTCACGTACAGCCTGATTAATCTTTTTCGAACCAGCACTACCACCCATAATTAATAAAACATTTTTCTTATTAGAAAAGCCTGTCATGTCAAAACCTTTTTCCCTGCTGCCAGTAAAGAGTTCTTCTCGAACAACGGCACCAATCCACTCTGCTTTTTGCTCAGGTAAATATTGTACGGTCTCTGGAAAAGTTGCTAACACTTTTTTAGCGAAGGGAATCGCTAATTTATTTGCAAGCCCTGGTGTATAATCTGATTCATGAATAACAGCAGGTACACCTCTCATGCGTGCTGCTACTAATACAGGAACAGATACAAACCCACCTTTAGAGAAAATGACAGCAGGTTTCTTTTTGCCAATTATCCGATGTGCTTGCCATGTCCCTTTTAGTACTTTAAATGGGTCTTTAAAATTTTCCTTAGAAAAATAACGACGTAGTTTTCCAGTGGAGATCGGATGATATGTCACCCCTTCTAATGGTTCAATTAAATCCTTCTCGATACCATTTTTCGAACCGATATAATCTATTGTCCAACCATCTTTTAAAAATTCCGGGATAATCGCTAGGTTTACCATGACATGCCCTGCAGTACCACCACCGGTAAAAATAATTTGTTTAGTGGTCATAAATAAAAACCGTCCTCTCTATTAACAAAATATGTTATAATCCTTCTACGACTGTAAAAAAGGAAGAATGAATATGTATCAAACTAAAACACTCAAAGAAAAAATAAGACTCTTTATGATTATACTGATACCGATTCTAATCACGCAAGTAAGTATGTATGCAATGAACTTTTTTGACACGATTATGTCTGGTAGAGCCGGTGCTGCAGATCTTGCTGGCGTAGCGATTGGCTCTAGTTTATGGGTACCGGTACAAATGGCGATTGTCGGTATTTTAATGGCGATGTCTCCGATTGTTGCTCAGTTAACAGGTGCTAATGAAGAAGGGAAAATTCCTTTCACTGTCCAGCAAGGGATTTATTTATCGATTGGATTAGGTGTTGTGGTTACGTTGATCGGTGCTTTTTTGATCGATCCTATTCTATCATTGATGGATTTGGAGGATCGAGTACAACATGTTGCGAAGTACTATATCATTTCGATTGGATTAGGGATGATCCCGCTTTTTGTTTATAACTTATTGCGTTCTTATATTGATGGACTAGGTCATACTAGAATTTCGATGGCAATCATTTTAATTTCCTTACCTTTAAATATTTTATTTAATTATATTTTCATCTTCGGAAAATTAGGTTTGCCTGCATTTGGAGGAATTGGTGCTGGGATTGCATCGGCATTAACTTTTTGTGTCAATTTAATTTTATCCATATTGATCGTCCATTATGTCCGACCATTCCGCGGTCACAAGATTTTTCATCGATTGATCAAGCCATCTATCAAAGAGTGGATCAGTCAATTACGACTTGGAATTCCAATCGGCTTTTCAATTTTCTTTGAGGTTAGTATTTTCTCTGCGGTAACTTTCATGTTAAGTGTGTATAGTACCAATACGATTGCTGCACATCAAGCAGCGATTAATTTCGCTTCGTTTCTATACATGATTCCATTAAGTATTGCGATGTCCTTAACGATTGCTGTTGGTTTTGAAATTGGTGCTAAACGTGTTCAAGATGCGAGGACCTATTCTTATATGGGAATTCTTTCTGGTCTAGTGATCGCTTTTTTAGCTGGCGGCATTATTTATTTAATGGACGATCAAGTTGCTCGTTTATATAGTGATCATCCTGAAGTTATTGAACTAACTAAGCATTTCTTGTATTATGCGATTTTCTTCCAATTTGCTGATGCCGTTGGTGCACCGGTGCAAGGAATTTTACGTGGATACAAAGATGTTAACATAACCTTCTGGATGTCTCTCATATCATATTGGTTAATTGGGTTACCTAGCGGATGGCTATTCGCTAATTATACGAACCTAGACGCCTATGGCTATTGGCTAGGATTAATCGTTGGGCTATCAGCAGGTGCGATTACCTTATTCGGACGGATGTATTACCTGCAAAATAAGCTAGCAAAACAGGTGTAATTTTATCTGGACACTTTTTGTATTTTTCTGGACACTTTCTAGCAAAATCTGGACACTCACCAGAAAAGCCCACCCCGTCCTGTCCAAAGTAGTTATTTTGACATGAATAATAGGC
>NZ_WJID01000108.1:0-8835 GCF_010994055.1 Gracilibacillus thailandensis
ATCCCACAGGAGTCGAAGTGGACGCCTACGCTAAATAACCATCTACATTTTTTTTACGTACGGACATTAAGTCTTTTTTTACATTGTATAAAATCTCAAAAAGTTTGCTGTCACTTACGTTGTAGAGCTGCTTTATAGCGGAGGCCGCCCGCTTCGACTCCTGTGGGATCAGCGTGATCTTCTTTACAAAAGTTAGCTGAAGGTAAACCCCCACGGAAAGGGAAGCGGGCAGCCGGAGCGATGCTTTTCGTCTACATATCATTTCAAAATGACCACCTATGATACAAAAACACTATCATGCCGCGTTTTCCTACCTGATAAGAAAAACCGGCAACCCCTGCCGGTCCATTATTACTTTGATAGTAATGATGAAATATTAGAAACTTGACCACCACTGCGGCTGCTTGGATTATTATTTCATAAAAGTGCTAAAATAAAGCATTGAAATCTATAAAAAAGTAAAAAGGTATACCTCCTTCGATTAATTATCGAAAAAGAGGTATACCTTCTTATTCGTCATCTATGGATTGTTCGTTGGCTGCACTGTGGGCTAACCTAGATGAGGCAGCAGCTGCGATTGCACCCACGATGTCATCTAAAAAGGTGTGACAACCTTGAGATTTATCGTTTAATTTCTCAAGAATTCCAGGTTTTTGTTTGTCGATGTATCCATAATTCGTGAATCCGATCGAACCATAGACATTAACGATCGACAATGCAATCACTTCATCAATACCATACAAACTTTCATCTGTTTCCAATATTTCCTGGAGAGGAGACTCTAATTTATTTTCTTCTGCTAAAACATCAAGTTGAATACCGGTTATGATGGCATTTTGCACTTCACGTTTCATTAATACCTTGTCTACATTTTCGTAACAATGCTCTAACGTTAATTCATCCTGATATTTATTCTGTAAAAAATAAACTAATTCTGCAATATCCTCTAAGGTGACACCTCGATCTTTTAACCATTGCCTTGCTTTCTGTTCTAATTCTGTCTGTTTTCGTACATTTGCCATACTTGATCACATCCTATATTCATCATTTTCATTTCATGGTATACATATAGTTTATTATATAGACATTAAAGGGGGAAATACAGTGCATCCTATATTCTTACACTACCCAATTCAGGTGCCTACTAAACAAGTCTCAGACAAACCGTATTTAACTTTTGCAGATCAGTCGTATTATTATTTTATTATACCTACATCGATAACAGAACGATTTGCTCTTGAGTTATATACGATTGCAACGCATTATCATCAACAAGGCTGGACAAATGTTACTTGTCCAATTCCAAATGTACACAATCAATTTCTTACGTCGATTGGTAAGGAGAAGTATTTGCTATGTTATGCGATATATAACGATGATCAACGGGAAGAAGCCACTAAACTATCTGGTTTTCATCAAACTGGATTTGGCTATCCATATCAGCCAAGTACGATGAACAGCTATGGAAGATGGAAAGAGTTATGGATTACCAAGATAGATCAATATGAGGCACTTTATAAACAATTATATCAACAACGACCAGCATCTCCCTTTATCCGCGGATTTGTCAACATGTTTCCCTATATCGTTGGTTTGGCAGAAAATGCAATTCAATATATGCATATTGTCGAACAAGAATCACAATTTAATGAAAGTGATCAGCCTTCGATTACTTTCGGACGTTATCAAAGTGATATGAGTGAAGTATTTATTTGGAGTAATCGCTTTGTTTATGATCATCCTGTTCGTGACATGGCGGAGAAGTTAAGGAAGTACATGCTAACGCCGAATGGACTATCTTCTCAGGAATGTCAGCAATTCTTGCAACGATATGTATCTAACATACCAATATCAGCATTCGGATGGAAACTATTATATGCTCGATTGATTTTTCCTATTCATTTATTGGATTCCATGGATCAAATCCGCCAAACTGCTAATCATCATTTGGATATTGAAGAATTGGTCGAAAATCAATCTGTTTATGAAGAAAATTTGCGGACATTTTTTTATCAAATCGGAATTGATCAAAGAGAAATAAATAGTATACAATTAGATTGGTTGTTAGATGTGTAGAAGATAGTTATCAATGCATCTCCATTGGCAAAGATGGAGGTGTATATTTTTTTAATTTTTAGACGATTGTGCCTTGATAAAGATCGGATTCACATGTATAATGTCCACTATATATAAACAGATGTACACGTAACGTAAACAAAGGGAGGACGTCTAGATGGATCAAGTTAATGTTGGTTTATGTGGGCTTGGGACAGTCGGAACAGGGGTTGTTAAGCTGTTACAAAGCCATGCTGATGAAATAAAATATAAAGTTGGTAGTGAAATTCAAATAAAAAAAATTCTGGTTAATGATACGAAAAAGAAACGAGATGTTATCATTCAACCAGAGTGGCTAACCGATAATCCAGAGGAATTAGTTAATAACCCGGAGCTCGATATTATAATCGAAGTGATGGGTGGAATTGAAGATACTAACCTTTTGTTAGAAAAAGCAATCCGTAATAAAAAACATATTGTTACAGCTAACAAAGATTTAATGGCGGTCCACGGTCAGAAATTATTACGATTAGCCAAAGAAAATAATTGTGATATTTTATACGATGCTAGTGTTGCTGGTGGTATCCCGATTATTCGCTCCTTAACCGAAGGACTTGCATCTGATCGTATTCAAAAAATTATGGGGATTGTTAATGGGACGACTAACTATATTCTCACCAAAATGACCGACGATGAATTAGCATTTGAACCCGTTTTAAAAGAGGCACAAGCGCTTGGTTTTGCCGAAGCAGATCCTACGTCAGATGTGGACGGATTAGATGCTGCGCGAAAAATGACCCTGCTTGCGAACCTAGCATTTAAAATGGAAATTGGCTTAGACGATGTAGAAGTATCCGGAATTCGAACAATTTCACAAGAAGATATTACTTTTGCGACAAGTTTAGGGTATACTATTAAATTAATAGGGATTGCATCGATCCATAATGGAAAAGTAGAAGTAAGTGTTGAGCCAACACTTTTACCGAAAGATCATCCGTTAGCATTAGTAAAAAATGAATTTAATGCCGTATATGTCTATGGTGAAGCAGTAGGGGAAACGATGTTCTACGGACCAGGTGCAGGAAGTATGCCAACTGCAACAGCGGTTGTTTCCGATTTAATGGATGTAGTGAAAAATATCCGCCTTGGTATTACCGGAAATGAGTATGTCATTCCTCAATATGAAAAACAATTAAAAGAAAATGATGAAAAGTATATGCAATATTTCATTCGTATGGAAGTAGATGATGAAGCTGGTACTTTCCAAAACATAACAAACGTGTTCACCAATGAAAAAGTGAGCTTCCAAAAGATCTTGCAATTACCTTCTGACAAAGAAAAAATGGCGGAAATTGTAATGGTTACGCACAAAATCAGTAAACAGCAATTATTAAATAGTAGAGAAAATCTAAAAGGATTAGACGTTGTTAATGAAATAATCAGTTGTTATCGCGTCGATGGGGAGGATTAATGACTATGGCATGGCAAGGACTGTTGAAAGAGTATCAAGAATTATTACCAATTACTGAAAAAACTCCAATGTTAACTTTATATGAAGGGAATACACCTTTATACAAATTAGAAACATTATCTGAAAAATATGGGATAAATGCATATGCAAAATTCGACGGCTTAAACCCAACAGGTTCATTCAAAGACCGTGGTATGGTGATGGCTATGGCAAAAGCTGTAGAAGAGGGGGCAAAAGCAGTTATCTGTGCTTCTACCGGTAATACATCAGCATCTGCTGCTGCCTTTGCTGCCAGAGCTGGTTTGAAATGTATCGTAGTTATTCCAGATGGAAAAATAGCACAAGGTAAACTAGCACAAGCAGTTATGTATGGCGCTGAAATTTATGCTATTGATGGTAATTTTGACGATGCATTGCGCTATGTACGTAAATTAGCAGAATCAGGTGAAGTGGCTTTAGTGAACTCTGTTAATCCTTACCGTATCGAAGGTCAAAAAACCGCAGCATTTGAAGTTTGTGATGAACTAGGTAAAGCACCTGAGTACTTATTCATTCCTGTAGGTAATGCCGGAAACATCACGGCATATTGGAAAGGATTTAAAGAATATAATGACAAGAAACAAACAGGTTTACCGAAAATGATGGGGTTTGAAGCAAGTGGTGCAGCAGCGATTGTGCATAATCGCGTATTCGAAAACCCTGAAACAGTAGGTACAGCTATTCGCATCGGTAATCCTGCAAGCTGGCAAGGTGCGGTAAACGCTCGTGATGAATCAAATGGTCAGATCGATGAAATTACGGATGAAGAAATGATTGAAGCATACCAATGGATTGCCCAAAATGAAGGAGTATTTGCTGAACCTGCATCTTGCGCATCTGTGGCAGGTTTACTGAAGAAGTTAAAAGAAGGTAAAGTAGAAAAAGGATCAACAGTTGTTACAGTTTTAACTGGTAATGGCTTAAAAGACCCAGACACAGCAATCAATTATAGTGAAGTAAAACCGACTGTCTTGCCTAATGAGGAAGAAGTGATCATCAATGAAATTTTAGGTAGTGTCAAGGCATGAGTTGGTCGATAAAAGTACCATCGAGTACATCTAACTTGGGAGCAGGTTTTGATTCGATTGGTTTGGCATTGAACTTATATTTAGAATTACATGTAACAGAAGCAGATCAATGGGAATTTATAGCTAGTTCTGCCTGTTTGGAAGGAATTCCAACAGGTAAAAACAATTTAGTCTATGAGATTGCGGAACAAGTGGCGACCCAATACGGCCGACCGGATCAAATGCCTGCCTGCCGTGTTGAGATGAAGAGTGAGATTCCCCTTGCAAGAGGATTAGGAAGCAGTGCAACAGCTATAATTGCTGGAATAGAATTAGCCAATATTTTATTGGATTTACAATTAACTGATGATGATAAACTTCAAATTGCGACAGATATTGAAGGGCATCCGGACAATGTAGCGCCATCTCTTTTAGGAGGCTGTGTGGTTGGTCATTACGATGGTAAAGTGTCTTACACTCAAATTCCAGTAAAAGGTGTTACTTTTGTAGCGGTGATTCCAAGTTTTGAATTAAAAACAAAGGATGCTCGTGCTGTATTACCAGATCAATTTACATTTAAAGAAAGTGTGCAAGCCAGCAGTGTAGCGAATGTAAGTGTAGCGGCTATTTGCCAAGGCGATTGGGAAACATTAGGTGAGATGATGGAAAAAGATCCTTTTCATCAGCCATATCGAAAAGCATTAATTGCTCACTATGATGAGCTTTACAGCTATTTAAATGAAGGAGCTTATGGTGTTTTTCTAAGTGGAGCAGGTCCGACGATGATTGCAGTGGTGGATGATAAAAAAGTATTTTCTCTCGTCAAAAAGTGGAAAGCAGAATACCCAGAATATCAATGGCTCCCGCTACAAGTAGAAAACACCGGATCGTTCGTTGAACAAATTCGTGAAGAAATTAAAAAATAACAATAGAGATTACTTATTGATAAGAGATAAACTTCTTAAAACAGGTTTATCTCTCTTTTTTAATGGAATATGCTCATGGACCAAAATTATTTGGAAGGACAAGGATTCTTTAAAATGGAAATAAAAAAATGGAAACGACTCTCACGTAAGACTCGTTTCCATTTTTATAATGTACAATTAAAATACTTGTTCAATTTCAGTTACTCCAGGTACTTCTGCCATTAGTGCGCGTTCAATACCTGCTTTCAAAGTAATGGTTGAGCTTGGGCAGTTACCACATGCGCCCATCAAACGTAAACGAACGATACCATCTTCCACATCGACTAATTCGACATCGCCACCATCACGTAATAAAAATGGACGTAATTTATTTAATACTTCCTGTACTTGAGCTGATTGTTCTTCCATGAATGGAAACTCTCCTTTCCTTACTACTACTCTATTATAAAGGTTGTTTGTTTATAAAGCTATGGTATATGTCACATGAATGATAAACATTTTCAATATCATTTTATCTGTTATTCATTTATTTGTAAATAAAAGTGTGTTAAAAATATATTAGGCAGATGAACCTTAAGATATACTGAAGGTGTGATATAATGATGATAAGAATCAGAGTTGGATTTTGTGTAAAAAACCTTGCCAAAGGTACTGAGCAAGTCCGACAACAATTATTAAAAGATCCTGATATAGATGTAGTAGAATATGGTTGTACAAGTTATTGTGGTATTTGTCGCTTATACCATAAAGCAATTGTGAATGGAAAACCAATCACTGCAGATACTCCAGAGCAATTATTAGATAATATTAACGATTATATCGATAATGAGCTAATGGACCAGTTATAAAAAAGGAGATAAAGAAATGAATATACCTTTTACCAAAATGCATGGACTGGGAAACAGTTACATTTTTATCAATGTATTTGACTTTCCACTACAAGAAAATATTCTGGCCGATTTGGCAATAGCTGTTGCAGATAAAGATACAGGAATTGGATCTGATGGTTTAATATTAATACATCCTACTGATAAAGCCGATGTTGGTATGCGCATTTTTAACAAAGATGGTTCAGAAGGAAAAAACTGTGGCAACGGTTTGCGTTGTGTAGCAAAGTATGCTTATGAACATCAATTAGTAGACGAAAAACAATTTACAATCGAAACAAAAGCAGGAAATGTTAGTGCAGAAGTACACGGAGACCGATCACAAGTAAAGGAAGTAACCGTTGATATGGGTGTGCCGATATTAAAACGATCGGAAATTCCTATGTTAGGTGTGGACCAGGACCAGGTTGTAGCTGAGCCATTTGAAGTTCAAGACGAAAAACTGGAAGTTACCACAGTTTCGATGGGGAATCCGCATGCTGTTTTTTTCGTGGATGATATAAATGAAGCACCTTTAACAACTTTGGGACCAATTATTGAAAAAGATCAACGATTTCCTGAAAGTGTCAATGTTGAGTTTATTGAGCAAGTGAATGACAAGAAAATTCATTTTCGAGTATGGGAACGCGGATCAGGTGTGACACAGGCATGTGGTACTGGAGCTTGTGCTTCGGTCGTAGCAGCGATTTTAAATGGTAAATTAGAAAAAGGAAAAGAGATAACCGTTCATTTAGCTGGAGGGGATTTATATATTACTTGGGCAGCAGATGACCATGTCTGGATGCGCGGCAAAGCAGAAACAACGATTGAAGGAACATTTTTCATGGAGTAAATCCAAAACAAAAATATTGAATTACAATGCTTGAGTTTGTATACTTGATCATACAATAAGTATTACAAGTACTTAGAAAAAGGAGTTTTTTTTCTATGGTTATTAATATTACGGATAACGCAAGACATCAAATAGAAGAAATGATGAAAGAAGAAGATTCTGAAACAGTACGTTTACGTTTTGGCGTCAAAGGTGGCGGATGTAGTGGTCTTTCTTATTCACTAGGATTTGATTATGATGTGAATGAAGAATTAGATCATACGGAGGAATCAAATGGTATCCCATTAACAATCAAGAAGTTTGATATTGATGTGATTGAAGGAACAACCATCGATTTTAAACAGAACATGATGGGTGGCGGATTCACGATCGATAATCCGAATGCCATTGTTTCTTGTGGTTGTGGCTCATCGTTTAAAGCGAAGGAACGAGCAGGTACGCCAGAAAATTGTTAATCAAGTATTAGCTGATCGTTCATACTACTTTGTGAATTGAGAAAAACATAGAGAAACCCTCGACAACTTTTTGGTGTCGGGGGTTTAATTTTGGGGTTATGCTGGCGAAAATTATTTATTAGCCTTTTCTTTCGACTCCTTGTTTTTCCCCGGTATCATAAAATTTAGTGGTTTCCAACTGTTTTCTATCTTTTCTACAATATGATAGGTTCGCTCAAATAAAATCGAACGAAGATTATCTAGCTGTCTAAATGTTTTTTCTAGCAAGGCTTCTTGATTTTCAAAACTGTCTAGCACTTTATCTTGTTTTTCATCCTGTTTAGAAATTTGCTCTGCCATTTGTTGATGTAACATATGCATTTCATTAATCTGAGAACTAAGCTGCTCCGAGGATGACTTATAGTCCGAAAGTTGACTTATGATTTCTTGATTGGACTGACTAACTTGATTTAATTTGTCTTCGATATACTCCTGTTTTACATCTTTTTCATCTTGCACTAAACGTATGATTTCTTGATTTTTCTCATCTAGCACTTGTAACCACTTCCTCACTTCCAGTTCAAATTTGTCATGGTTTGCCGTTTTGTTATATAAATGTTCTAGTCTGCTGCTAAGTTCCTTCCATTTTCTAAATCCCGTAAACTCGTTTTGCTGATGCCTTCGTTTAATATCTTTTACTTCTTTAGTTAAGGACTCATTAAAGTTTTTCTGAGCTTGAATTATTTCAGCAAAGTAATCTGTTTTAAAATAACTTTGATTTGAGATATCTTCAATCTCTTCTTTATGTTGAAATACACCTTGATGTTCAGATTGATTAATAAATAGTCCCATAAATAACATCACCTCAAGCATTTTTTTATCATTATATGCTAAAGCATAGAAATAGATAATGGACCTAGGTGATGTGGAGATAAGGAGTTGCCATTTTGAAAGTTAGATAGTGCAAGGCAACCGCTACGGCTGACCGTTTCACTTTCCAAGGGGCATGCTCTTCAGCTAACGCTAAAGGAGTCGAAACGGTCGTCTTCGCTATTCTTGTTCTACAACGAATAATAGAAAAAGCATATTGGGTTTTATTAACCTTATTAGTAATTTCAAATGCCATACCTTGCATTTTCAAAGGGATAACAACTCAAATTGCCTGATCTGACAAATGTTGTAGC
>NZ_WJID01000109.1:0-8749 GCF_010994055.1 Gracilibacillus thailandensis
CACTCTACAAAATTTTCATTACTTCGCAGTTTGTATCTACTTAGAATTAAAAACTTGTTTTAATCATAAACCGCTGCATTGTTCGAATAATGAAGACATGTTGGTTTACTTGTTTTCTAGTCATATGCACTGCTCGTCTGCATAGAATGGTACAAACGTATTTGTAAAGTGAGATGAGGTGTGTCATGCGACCGTTTATTTATAGTATATGTATTGCATTAATTTTTGTCTTATTACCGCAACCAGATTTAAAAGCAAGTGTACAGGTTTCAGCAGAGAATGCTATCTTAATGGATCAAGAAACAGGTAGAGTGTTATATGAGAAAAATGCGGACAATCCAACACTTATTGCAAGTATCACCAAGATTTTAACTGCTATTATTGCTATAGAATCTGGTAAACTAGATGAATATGTAAAAATTTCGGACAATGCGATATCAACTGAAGGATCCTCCATCTATTTAAAGAAAGAGGATAAAATCACATTAAAAGATCTTGTCTACGGATTAATGTTAAGATCAGGAAATGATGCAGCCGTAGCTATAAGCGAGCATATCGGCGGCAGCCAAGAAGGCTTTGCATACTTAATGAATGAAAAAGCCAGATGGATTGGCATGACAAATAGTCATTTTGACAATCCGCATGGACTTGACTCTGAAACCCATTTCTCTACAGCCTATGACATGGCACTTTTAACCAAATACGCAATGGAAAACGATATTTTTAGAGAGATTTCCGGTACTTCATCTTATCAATCTTCCGCCCGTGATTATGCTTGGATAAATAAAAATAAATTGCTTACTCAATTATATAAGTACAGTAACGGTGGAAAAACCGGATATACACGAGCTGCAGGGAGAACGCTTGTTTCAACGGCTCAAAAAAATGGACAAACATTAATAGTTGTAACGTTAAATGCGCCAAGTGACTGGCAAGATCATATGAATTTATTTGAATGGGGATTTGAAAAATTTCCGTTAAGAAAAATACAAGATAAATCAACAATGAGACTACAAACTGATCAAGAAGATGCCATTACTGCAGAAATCCAAGAATCTATCTACTATCCTTTAGCAGAAAATGAAGTAAATAATATTAGCTACAAAAATTATGTGAGCCGTACACCTTCTGATTTTGATAAGATTGGGAAACGCGTTTTCTATCTTCATGATGAAGCCATTACGGATACAGCATTATATCGCTATTCATTGGAAGAATCGAAAGAGCCATCGTTCTGGAACACTTTTCTGGAACAATTGAAACGATTGTTTGGTGATAATCTTGATTAATGTGATATGGGCATTAATGGCGATCATTGGAATTGTTTATGCCATGTTTAATGGAACGATGGAACAAGTTAATGAGGCTTTGTTTGAAGGGGCAAGTGATGCTGTTACATTGGTCATTAGTCTATCAAGTGTATTAGTTTTTTGGCTAGGTATGATGAGAGTTGCTGAGCGAGCGGGAATATTAAAAGGTTTTGCAAAATTATTCAGACCGATTGTGAAACGATTATTCCCTGAAATTCCTGCGGATCATCCGGCAATGGGGTATATACTTGCTAATTTTTCTGCCAATTTATTCGGATTAGGGAATGCAGCTACACCAATGGGTATCAAAGCAATGGAAGAGATGAAAAAAATAAGTAAATCTGATCATGCCAGTAATTCTATGATAACTTTTTTAGTTATTAATACTTCCAGTCTTACACTGGTACCAACCACAGTAATCGGCATTCGAATGCAGTATAGTTCAGCTGCGCCAACTGAAATTGTAGCAAGTACGATTTTAGCTACTTTTATTACAACTGTTTCAGCGATAACGATTGATCGTTTGATGCAAAAAACACGTCCAAAATGAAGTTTACAGTAGAGTTAAAAGGAAAGGAGTCTATACATGGTTGAATGGTTGACGGTCATCAGTATCTGGTTAGTTCCAGTGACCGTAATGATGATTTTAATTGTGGCCATTATAAGAAAAGTACCAGCATATGAGGTATTTGTGGAAGGTGGGAAAGAAGGCTTAAAAATGTCGGTTTCTCTTCTTCCTTTTTTATTAGGAATGTTAGTTGCCATTGCGATTCTAAGGAGCTCAGGAGCCTTAGATGCGTTTATCAGCTTATTACAGCCTATTTTATCAAAAGTTGGAATACCAGCGGATATAGCACCGTTAGCAATATTAAGACCCATTTCCGGAACAGCCGCATTAAGTGTAACAACTGAGATAATTAAAACTCATGGTCCTGATTCCTTTTTAGGTAGACTAGCATCTACCATGCAGGGAAGCACTGATACGACCCTTTATATATTAACCGTCTATTTTGGAGCAGTTGGTATTAAAAAAATGGGTAATGCATTAAAAGTTGGACTGATTGCGGATTTTATTGGTATAATAGTTTCAGTAATAATTGTGTCGTGGTTATTCTTGTAGTAGCGCTCGTTTCTTAAGCGCTACTGTTTTCATGTATACGAAATAAAAGAGATGGTTAACAATGATAACATAAATCTAGAAAGAAAGTGTGAGGCATAATGGAACGACTGCAGAAAGTTATTGCTAAAAGCGGGATTACTTCTAGGAGAAAAGCAGAGAAAATGATCGTTGATGGTCTCGTAGAAGTAAACGGCAAGGTAGTGACTGAATTAGGTACCAAAGTATCGGATCAAGACGAAGTGAAAGTAGAGGGAGTACCAATTGAAAAAGAAAAATTATTATATTTTCTATTCTATAAACCACGTGGTGTGATTACCAGTGTATCGGATGATAAAAAACGGAAGACGGTAACTGATTTTTTTGAGGAATATGAAGAAAGACTTTATCCGGTTGGCAGACTAGATTATGATACTTCAGGATTATTAATCATGACGAACGATGGTGATTTTACTAATCTATTGTTACATCCGAGTCATCAGATTAATAAAGAATATATCGTCAAAACAGAAGGAATTCCATCAAAAGAAAAATTACAATTATTCAAAAAAGGGATTCGCTCTGAAGGAGATATATTGAAAGCAAAATATGTAAAGGTAATGTCCACTGATCCGAAGAAAAAAACAGCTATTATTAAAATCGTTTTACATCAAGGTAAAAACCGGCAAATTAGAAGAATGTTTGAAGCAATCGGTACGCCTGTGCAGAAGCTTAAAAGGGAAAAATTTGGGTTCTTAACGTTAGATGGTTTAAATGCAGGTGAACATCGAGAACTGACACCACAAGAAGTGGCCGAGCTTAAGAAATTGGCTAAGTAATTGTTAAATAACTGTCACAATTTTTGATCATTGTAAATGATACAATGATCAAAGGGAGTGAGATCGATGGAAAAGATTGAACAAGCGAAACATAAGAAACAAGTAAAGAAGCGAAATCGCTTTATTTTTCGATCTGCAATATTGATTGTACTGTTCGGAGCTTTAGTATTTGCTATTGTTTCAAATTTAACTGCTGAAGAAGACGCAGCTGTAGACATTAATGAACAAGCACCAGATTTTCAATTGGATCGCGTTGCAAATAATGAAGATGAAATAGATTCCTCATTGCAGCTTTCAGATCTTGAAGGTAAAGGCGTTATGTTAAATTTCTGGGCTACGTATTGTGAACCTTGTGAAAGAGAAATGCCTTATATGGAGGAATTGTATCCGAAATATAAAGAGCAAGGAGTAGAAATTGTCGCTGTTAGTGTGGATGCTACAGAGTTAGTCATTAATAAGTTTGTAGATCATTATAATTTGTCATTCCCAATACTTCATGATAAAGATAGCCAAGTGTTGGATGCTTACGGAATACGACCATTACCAACTACTTATTTCATTGATGAGAATGGTGTGGTGGTAGACCGGGTGTTGGGTGAACTTTCACTAGAACGATTAGAGGGCTATTTACAAGAGATTGTACCAAAGGGAACGTGAGGGGTTTCTTATGAACACAATAAAATGTAGTACATGTGGTCATCAGAATAAGGAAGGGACCACTATTTGCGAAAAATGCGGAAAACCGTTAGATAATGACCAGCAAAGTACATTATTGAATATGCGATATGATGGTAGTTCGATTCGTTCTAAAACGAAAAATCGTTCAATAGTAGATAAAATATGGAATTTTTTTTCATCCGTTAAAATTGGTGTTACATTAATCGCGATTGCGTTAGTTGCATCTGCACTAGGAACGATCTATCCTCAGGAAATGTATATTCCGCGAAATGTCGATCCAGCTTTACATTATCGGGACCAATACGGATTATCAGGGCAAATCTATTACCAGTTAGGTTTTCATAACTTATACAACTCCTGGTGGTATATGGTATTGATCGCTTTGATCGGTATTTCTATTTTTATCGTAAGTATCGACAGAGGAGTGCCATTATATAAGGCATTAAAAAACCAAGCTATTAAACGACATCCTAATTTTATGAAAAGACAGAAACTGTTTGGAGAATATACTGCCTATCATACAGAAGATAAAACTCGCTTTATCAACAATCTTAAAAAGCATCGGTATAAAATCACAGAGAAAGACGGTCACATACTTGCGGAGAAAGGCAGATTTTCAAGATGGGGCCCATATGTAAATCATTTAGGACTTATTATCTTTTTATTAGGAACACTATTTCGTTTCATTCCATTTATGTACGTGGATGATTTTGTCTGGGTAAGAGAAGGCGAGACAGCAGTTATACCTAGTACTAATCAACAATATTACATAAAGAACGAAGAATTTATATTTGAAACATATGGAAATGATGACGAAGATGCGATTTTTGAAGAAGCGCTAGAAAATACAAGTGGACCAGTACCGAAGCATTTCGAAACGAAGGCTGTTATATATGAAGATGTATCGAAGGATGTTATTGGGTCGGAGCCAGAATTAAAAGAAGTCAAAAGCGGTGAAATTATCGTAAACGAACCGTTGAAAATAAATGGTTTAGCACTTTATCAAGATAGTTATCAACTCAATGAATTTCAAACGATGTCGTTTAAGTTGCATGAGGTAGATGATGAGGCGGAAGAAGCTATTGTAGAGTTTACCGTTGATTTAACAGATCCTGAAAGTGAATATGTATTTGATAATGGCTACCGTATTGAGCTGAATCGTTATTATCCGGAATATGAATTAAGTAATGGTGAGCCGAGGTCTGTATCTAATTATCCTCGAAACCCAGGATTTGTCTTCTTTGTGTATGGTCCTGATATAGAGGAGCGTGAAGCAAGCTTTTTAGCGATTGGTCAGAATATCCCTTCAGGTGACAATCAGTACAAGCTAAGTTTAACAGATTTTGGTGTGCGCGATGTCAGTGGCTTAAAGATTAGGAAAGATTTGACACTTCCTATTATTGGCTTAGGCGCATTTATTTTTATGATTGGTGTTATACAAGGGATGTATTGGCAGCATCGACGAATTTGGATTCATCCAACTACGGATAGAATTTATATAGCATGTCATACGAACAAAAATTGGTATGGATTAACCAAAGAATTTGAAAAACTAATCGATGGGACATCCTTTACTATGGTTCGTGATCAAGAAAAAAAGAATGATGTGTAACTCATTATCTCTTGAGGTGATGCAAGGAGGAGAATGTGTATGGATTTAATATCTTTGAGTGGAGGTCTTTTGTATACTGCTTTTGTGATTTACTTAATAGCAGTCATCTTTTTTGCTGCAACCATTAAGGACAAGCAACATGAAAAACAGTTCACACTCATGAACAAATTAGCGATTGGTACTACTATATTGGGATTCATCGCACAAGTTGGCTATTTTATTACAAGATGGATGGCAAGTGGACATGCACCTGTTAGTAACATGTTTGAATTTGTTACTTTCTTCGGTATGATGCTTGTATTAGCGTTTATTATTTTATACTTCATCTATCGTATTGAGTTATTAGGATTATTTGCCTTACCTGTAGCACTATTAATTATCGGATATGCTAGTATGTATCCAAAAGAAATTTCACCATTAGTTCCTTCCTTGAAAAGTCATTGGTTGTACATTCACGTTACAACCGTTGCTTTAGGTGAAGCGATTCTAGCGGTAAGCTTTGTAGCAGGTATTATCTATTTAATCCGTCAAATTAACCAATCTCAAACTACTGCCAAAACTACTTGGTTAGAGATCATTATGTATTCTATTTGTGCAACAATAGGATTTGTGATTATTACAACGATTTTTTCATCGATGGATTATAATGCAACATTTTCTTATGTAGTTGATGAAGAAGAATTGACATTAGATTATCAGCTACCCGCATTGTTTGGCCCAGAGAACGGTGAACTAACAACAGAAGATAAGATGGATGCTGTTTTTACAGCACCAGGATGGCTTCATGGTGCAGAAGCGCCCCGGAAATTGAATACATTAGTTTGGTCCTTAGCTGTTGGTTTATTATTGTATATGATAGCGAGAGCTATATTGAGAAAAAGGGTAGCTGCTGCTATCCAACCATTACTAAAAAAAGCAAATCCGGATTTATTGGATGAAGTTTGTTACCGGGCAGTTGCCATTGGATTTCCGGTATTTACTCTAGGTGGTTTGATATTTGCGGCCATTTGGGCACAAGAAGCGTGGAATAGATATTGGGGCTGGGACCCTAAAGAGGTATGGGCACTCATTACTTTCTTTTTCTATGCTATTTTCTTACATCTTCGTTTGTCGCGAGGGTGGCACGGTGAGAAATCGGCTTGGTTAGCTGTTATAGGGTTTGCGATAATTATGTTCAATTTAATCGTTGTTAATCTAGTTTTAGCCGGTTTACATTCTTACGCATAAAATTTTGGGTAGAAAGTACAAGTGCTATTTGTCTCTTGTGCTTTTTGCCTATATACTAGTAAGAGATAGGGGGGAGAAGGATGGAGCAGGAAACGAAAAAAATTCTTGTTGTCGATGATGAAGATAGAATTCGCCGTCTATTAAAAATGTACCTAGAACGCGAAGGTTTTGAGATTGATGAAGCGGAAGACGGAGAGCAAGGCTTGAAGTTAGCTTTGACGGAAGAATACGAAGTAATTTTACTTGATTTAATGATGCCTGGAAAAGATGGTTTAGAGGTATGTAAAGAACTGAGAACTCAAAAGACGACACCTGTTATTATGCTTACTGCTAAAGGAGAAGAGCTAAGTCGAATTCATGGTTTTGAAGCTGGGACTGATGATTACATCGTGAAACCGTTTAGCCCACGTGAAGTTGTATTAAGGGTCAAGGCATTATTAAGAAGATCCACAAGTTCTAATACGATACATACAGCAAACCGGTCGAAAGATTTGATTGAATTTCCACATCTATTAATTGATAATGATGCACATCGTGTTTTAGCAGATAATAAGGAAGTTAATTTAACACCAAAAGAGTACGAATTACTTTTATTTCTAGCAAAGTCTCCGGACAAAGTTTTTGAACGAGAAGAATTATTGAAAGAAGTATGGAAATATGAGTTTTTTGGAGATTTACGAACAGTAGACACACATGTGAAACGATTGAGAGAAAAACTAAGCAAAGTATCAACAGATGCTGCAAAAATGATTGTAACAGTGTGGGGTGTCGGTTATAAATTCGAAGTAACACATAACTGATAGAAGAATATGGTGTGTTTAATGGTGTATTGCTTAAAAGGGAATCTGGTGTGAATCCAGAACTGTCCTCGCAACTGTAAGTGTAACGAAATAGCCTATGTCACTGTACGGTAAATTTACGTATGGGAAGACGCTAGAGTAGAATAATACATAAAGTCAGGAGACCTGCCATTAAACATTTATTCATGCTTCGAGGATTAAGCATGTCGAGTGTAATATCAACTTTTACATACATGAACATCGCTTTTATCCTCAACATTAAAAATTGAGGAGAATGAGATTATGAAACAAATCAAACGATTATTTATGATAACTATTTTAGCAACAGTATTGACCGCTTGTGGAAATACATCAACAACAGCTGAAGAAGTATCTATTTCATTAACGATTACAGATCAAACAACAAATACTACGATCAGTGAGGATGATTTTACTGTTCAAGCAGGAACAAGCTTGCAAACAGTCCTAGAAGAAAATTATGACGTGGAAGTAACAGACGATGGTTTTCTTACGGCCATAGAAGGACATCAACAAAATACTGATGAAAACATCTTCTGGACATATGAAGCAAACGGAGAAATGGTAAATGAAGGGATTGCTGATTATCAAGTAGAGGATGAAGATCATATTACCTTTGATCTTCAAGTAATCGAGTGATACATTGAATACCTATAAACTTACACTTATATCATTATTAGCAGCTGTTTGTGTTATAGGCAGAATCACTTTTCAATTTCTACCCAATATCCAACCTGTGACTGCTATTGTCATCATAACTGGTGCAATGGTAGGTGCATTACCTGCAATATGTATCGCGATCATCTCAACGTACATTACGAATCTTTTTTTAGGTATGGGAATTTGGACTATTTGGCAAATGATTGCATGGGCAATTATAGGATTATTAGCTGGCGTTCTCGGACAATATAACAGGAAAAATACTATGATACTGTTAACTATTTTTGCATTTTTTGCAGCATTTATTTACGGATTGATCGTCAACTTAGGGACATTTACATTTGCTGGCAATTTTGTTGCTTACTACTTGGCAGGTATATCCTTTGATATCGCTCATGCTGTAGGAAATGTGATTTTTATGATCCTCTTATATCCGGTATTAGCGAGGATATTTCAGTATACTAAACATTTATTTTAACGTTCTTCAGAAAGAAGTCTCCCTCTTCAAG
>NZ_WJID01000011.1:0-93841 GCF_010994055.1 Gracilibacillus thailandensis
CTTGAGGTGGGAGTCTTCTCGCCTATTGCTGATAAAAAATGACGGGCATACACGGCTGACTGTTTCCCGTCGTAAACATGTGTTTATTTAAGGTAAGAGATTACCTGATCTCCAATAATCCTTTGAATTTATCTCTGAAATGATACAGTAAATAACCTTGTAGGATAACCATTATTACAGCCAAGATAAGTAATGAAGGATCTACAAAGATGTGCAGTAAGAAAATATTGGCTGTAATCGGTGTCAATACTGTTAAAGCTAATGGAACAAACCGATTAATCAATAGTAATAATCCGCAAATTACTTCTAATGACTTTTCCACAACTAATAAATAGTTAAATTGAAATAATGCCATTGCTTTAGGGCTTGTTGGAATTAATGGCTCGATATCAAATACAACAAGAAACCCGTTTAAACCCGCGATCAGAAAGATAATACCCAACACTAATCTAGCAGCATGATAAGCTATATTCTTTTCCTCCCTTTTGGTATTTTCATTTTCATTTAAATTGTTATCTCCAATTTTATTATATACCATTTCCATTACTTAGTTGTTAAATAAATGAATATGGGCAACTTAAAACAGTAGAAATTATTAGAATAAAACACCATATTCATTTAGCAAAGGAGTCTTCTTATGGATTTTACTGAACTAACACTTAGAATTATATCTACATTTCTGTTCCTGTTATTTCTTACGAGAATAATGGGTAGAAAAGAACTACGTCAGTTAACATTTTTTAATTTTGTGTCTGGAATCGCAATTGGTTCGATTGCAGCTTCCCTTGTTGTGAATCAAAATTTAGACATATGGGCGGGGATATATGCGTTATCTGCATGGGCGATTCTTACGATCATTATGGGAGTAATTGATATTAAATCGAAGAAAGCTCGAGAAGTTATCCAGGGACAGCCGGCAATTCTTATAAAGCAAGGAAAAATTATGGAAAATGAACTACGAAAAGCTAGATTGGATATCGATGCTTTACATGCATTGTTACGAAAGAAAAACGTATTTTCCGTTACGGATGTTGATTATGCCATTTTTGAAACGGACGGGACACTTTCAGTCATGAAGAACGAAGATAAACAAACGCTAACGAAAGGTGATATGCATCTCAAAGTAGTAAAAACAGAACCTTTCCCAATAGCAACTGAGGTTATTTCGGACGGAAAAATCAACAATTCCAACTTATCCAAGCTAAATCTAGATCAAAATTGGCTGGAACAACAATTGAAACGAACTGGAGTTAATGATATATCCGATATATTTTTCGCTGAGATACAGAAAGATGGAACTTTATATATTGACATAAGAGATGATGGTATTTCTAAGCAATAGATAGTTAAGGCAGATAACCATCAAATATGAATGGCTGTACAATACTTAGGGAAATTTAAGGATGATTGATAAAAAAGGTGGTGAAAAACATGGCAAAGAAAGGAATTCAAAATTCAAGTATTGAGCAAGTTAGAAAAGATCATGAATCCGAAACGGCCTTTACAGCAGACAACCCTAAAAAGCAAAAAAATAAAAAAGGCAGATAATAACTTGCTGTGGGTAGTTCGGATATATATGCCTTTATTGTAAGAATAAAACTTCTCCAGGAAACTAAAACACGAGCATCAATCTATGATGTTCGTGTTTTGTCGTAAATCGAGTTCTCTGACCTTGCCTCCCTTATATTATGCAATGACTGGTAAAGAACCTATAATAATATAAAAAATACATTCCGATAAATTACGTATGTAAAATATCGAGTAAATGACTAATTTTATCGATAATATGTATAGGGAAAGAAATGTTAAAAGAATTCAATCATTAGGCATATCTGATTACCATTTATTTCGTTTATGGCTGGAATTCTGAATGGTTGCCTTCCTCAGATTATGAAGTAGCAGATCTACCCGGGATTTCTTTTACAAAACACATGGTAGTTCGGAAAATGTATATAGCGAAATTTGGATGCCAGTAAAAGGAAAATAATTAGCAATAAACTTGGATAGATGATCTATTTACTAAAGCGTGTGTTATTCGGTTAAACCTTGATTTACATTATTTGACCAGTTAGATATAATCTGACTGATTTTTTGGAAATTGACAACCTTAATATTTAGTGTGATAACGATAAAGCTTAACAGTCAAACAAAAAATTATGCTATCTGACTGAGTACACCTCAACTTTTTTAATTCCAAGTGCAAAGACTTGTAACTATAACGTCGCAAATAATTGATTTAGATGATAATAGCAAGGTTTCTGTTGAAATAATGGTTCCACCAACAATTATAATTTGGATTTAAGACATGTTTATTATATGAAAAGTGTACTCCAATTTGAACCTTTTATTTTATACTAAGAAAAGCGCAGAGCGCCCGTTTAGAAACGTAGCGACTGGAACGAATTAACTGAGATAAAGGAATCACGGTAAGCTTGCGAACCGATGATGACTTATCGTAGGGCAATTCGTGAAGTCGCCTAGTTTCTGGGCGCTCGGAGCTAGACAAATACCTGAATTTTATACTTTCTTACCTTATAAAAAAAGACTGGGTAGACCAGTCTTTTATGCTAAATATCTTTGTAATTTTTGTAGCATATCCTTCGTATTTTGAGAACCGTTATTTTCCATCTTACTCATGAGCCTCTGCTTTAATTCTTCATCACATTTTTCAATGATAAGAAATGCTTTCATTTCATTAGAAGTAATGATCTTCCGGTACAGCTTGGAGACATCCCTCTCATCATCAACCATTTTTGAAAGCGAAACCCCTTTCAATAGAAATTAATTACATTATACCTGTTTTAATATTGATTGTAAAGCTAGCACCTAGTGTAAGTGGTCATGACAAAAAGGTAAACACCTAACCATACACAAGAGATGTCTCCGTTAAACTAACTAATAATGATAACCAATGAATAAATATTTACTCTTTTTAATCTAGCCCATTCATTGTTACAGCAAGGTGTAATGGTGAGTTGAAATAAGACGTGATAACTACATACTTAAGTTTAGCATATTATCATGATGTAATGGAAAATATAAAGAAAGACTATATCAGTGGGGGTTTTAACCCCTTCTGCTCGTTAGTGAAACTTATCAAGGGGTTGATTCATTTTCTGTACCAATTTTATTAATAGTCCTCCTTGATCAAATGTCTGAAACAAATGTTATGAATGCTTAAAAATAATAATTAGTCAATTTTTTATATAGGAGGTGAAAACCTTACACCATTATCGTGTAGGGAGTATTTTGGATATAATTAATTTAATCATTGTTGCTATATTAATTTTATTAACAGCTTTCTTCGTTGCATCGGAGTTTTCGGTTGTTAAAATGAGAAAATCCAGAGTTAGAACTTTAGTAGAGCAAGGGAAACCAGGTGCAAAATCTGCTGATAAAGTTACTAGTAATTTAGACGGTTATTTAGCCGCTTGTCAGTTAGGTATAACAGTGACAGCACTCGGTATTGGTTGGTTAGGTGAGCCAGCAGTTGCTCATCTTCTGCATCCAGTTATTGCTTCATTCGGCTTTTCCGAAGGACTTGTTTCAACTATTTCGTTCATCATTGCATTTGGTTTTATTACATTCTTACATGTTGTCGTTGGTGAACTCGCCCCAAAATCCTTCTCCATTCAGAAAACGGAGGCAGTTACGTTGTTACTTTCCCCTTTATTAGTCGTCTTCTATAAGGTGGCGTATCCGTTTATTTGGGTTTTGAATGGTACTGCTCGTATATTAGTTGGGATATTTGGTTTACCTCCTGCATCAGAAAGTGGAGAGGTTTACTCTGAGGAAGAAGTTCGCTCTATCCTTTCAACTAGCTACAAAAAAGGTGAAATTAACGCTTCTGAAATGAGTTATTTAAATAAGGTCTTCGAATTTGATGAACGAATTGCAAAAGAAATTATGATCCCAAGAACAGAGGTTGTATGTATTTATAAAGATAATGCACATCAGGATAACTTGGATATTATTAGAGCAGTAAAGTACACTAGGTATCCTGTTGCAAATGGTGATAAAGATCATATTGTTGGTGTCGTAAACACGAAAGAATTCCTTAATGACATTTTACAAGGTGAACAATTGAATCCAACTAATTATGTTAAACCGATTGTTTATGTTGCAGAACATACACCAGTAAATGAAGTATTAATAAAAATGCAAAAGCAACATAGTTATATGGCTATAGTAGTGGATGAATATGGCGGTACAGCTGGACTAATTACTGTGGAAGACATTATGGAGGAAATCTTCGGAGAAATTCAGGATGAATTAGATGTAAATGAACAACCGATGTACAAAAAAATAGGTGAGTATACTTATATCATCAACGGGAAACTTCTTATTTCTGAACTAAATGAGTTAGTTGGAACAAATATCGATGACAGTGAGATTGATACAATTGGTGGTTGGTTTCTCACAAATAAAATAGATCCTCAAAAAGGGACCACTATCGAGTACGATAATTATAAATTTACCATTCAAGAGGTAGATGGCCATCAGATTAAAAAAATCGAAGTAAGTCAAGTAAACACAAACAAAAAATAACAAACATTATAAGCAAACCCCTAATTCAATGGCTTAAAATGAATTAGGGAGCAAATTTTAATTATAAATGACTATTTCAGTTTTCGCGGCAATTTAAGGGGCAATAAATAATCTTCCTTTAACAATATCGTGCTTGCTGTCCCCAACTAAGTTTATGTTTATTAAACTTATCTGAAAAGTATCCAAATTATAAGTATATATAAATTTTTTACTTTCAATCATTAAAACTTACTTCAATCCTATTCATGTTTTACTCCATACTTGTTATGGAATCATCTTAGTTCTTCTTCATAAATAACTTCACCATCGTTATTCAACCCTCGTAACGCTAGACTGATATAGTCATTTTCCATTTCATTCCAATGAAATAGAAACATACGATGTTTCTCTAACTGATAATCTAACGTTACAATATCTTCTACAGGGACTTGTTCATCCCAATCATATCCTTCTGCAACATCTAGTTCCACCTTAGTTATTTCTGGGTTAGTAACGATACCATAATACCTCATCAACATGTAATTCTCATTAATGGAGCTACTCCCCCAAGAATGTGTAATATCTTGATCTTCTTTAATTTCTATTCCACCAACACCACTACCTGCACCCCAAAAAATCCCAGCATATTTGTTAACTAAAGTAGCTGAAAACCAGTTCTTATATTTTGATAAGAAAATTTGGACATCATCTACATCTACCTTTTCTAATACTTCTGATGGACCATAATAATAAGTTCGTTCAGATTTTTCAAATGCTGCTTCTGGTGAAAGTTCGTAATAACTAAAATAAGGGGAATCTTTAATAACAATAAAGATTAACAGAATCGCAATAGTCCATTCTATTATCGCTTTTATTTTATCTCTTTTCATTACGTCCCCCCCTGATCTAATGAAAACTCCGTTTGAAACATGCGATCATACCACTCGAAACCTACTACTATTGTATCTACATCTTCTTTCAAAGGTTCATAATTCTGAACAATGTACTGTCCCCAAGTACGACCAGAAGAAGTGCCACCTGTTCCTCGATAAGTATTGCCTTGTTTATCTTTTAATTCAAATACAGAGCCTGGAAATGACCATCCATTCTCTTTGGAGTGCACTTCAAATATTAATGAGGTCTCTTCTGCTGCTAATACAAGATATTTAAACAATATCTCGTCATTTTCCAGGTTTACCTTTTTGTCTAAATCAATAAGTACTGCATCCCCATTATTTACTTTACCTTGAATATGTTCTGGTAATTCATTAGTTAGCCCTGAAAAAAACGAAAAAATATTAGGTATAAGTGCAATCACACAAGCTATTATGATAAGGCGTCTGATCCATACTCCCATTACAACAACTCCTATTTCTAAAAATACTCTTATTACTTTCCAGCTAATCTTATCTAGTAAGCCAATTTCCTCTCGCACTATTTTATCATATTATTCCAATAGGTTTTTATTAAATTTAAGCCATAAGAAAAAGATCGTCTTAAATGACGATCCTCTTGTGTTGCCACAATGACAATTCATTGTTCCATTATTGTACCTATTTGTTGAATAGGGAAACTGGTTTAATATTAAAACCACAGAACCTGTTAGTATTAAAGGTCTATGACCAACTAATTTCCTTAAATTTTTTACATAATCCATATTCTAAGATCACTTCATTTTTCTTGTATTTTCTTCTTCAATAAGCCTGCCTTAATACAATTAGTATCTACTCTTCATAAAATTATTGGGACAACGCGCTTTATTTTTTATAAATTAGCTTAAACCTTTCACAAACAACAGGGATTTTATAATTAAACTCTTGATTTATATTTTTAAACTCTTTTTAAAGAAGGTTTCGTGAACGTCACGCCAATACCTTAATGTACGATCACCTTCACCTTCCAAGTATGCGTGTTCTATGGTAACCTGATCAAAAGGAACAATCTCTACTGATGTAGTTTCTGCTATTCCAACAGCTTTTCCACCCCCGTCAAGAATAATATTATGAAGACCAACAAACGGTAAAGTTTCGTTTTCCAATTCATATAAAGTATAGTTTGATGCTGTTGCTGTTTTCGTTCCCTCTAATACTAAATTTGCAAGCTCATCAGCCATTTCTTTTGAATCACCAAATGCCCATGCCTCATATTCTTTTGGTGCATTTGGGTTAATTTTTCGATAGTCTTCCCACATTTGAATAATCGAATTATTACTCATGTATATCAACCCACTTTCTATTTAACTAATGATGTTACTTAAATGGTAACACTTTTGGGTAGCGGTTCTTCTTCAATTCTATTGCCATTTACTTAAAGAAGGAAAAGCGAATACTTTGAAAGCATGGCACCCGTTAGTTTTAGTGAAAAACTTCACAAAACCACAATTCTCCATACTAAAATCATACCAGATGATAACAAATTATTGTTCATATTTTTCATGGAAATCGTTGCTGCGTAGCAAGAGTCTACTATGCAGGAAACAAAGAGTTCTTTCATATTGACACGTTTAAGTACTTTTTCTTTCATGAACTCATTTCCAATTTATATCTATCCAATCTAGAGGGTATGACAATTAGTGCCTTTTACAACACTTCGGCAAAATAGAGGGTTTCGCTTTACTATGATAAAATTGTATTTAACTGTAGCATTACAGTAGTTTACAAAAGGAATGAATGCTTTTTTGTTTTGTTTATATTTTCGGGGAGGTAAAAACAATGGAAGTGCCGGAAGCTGCTTATTTAGCAGGTATAATTGATGGTGAAGGTACAATCACCCTGACCAGAATGCACAAAAGAGAACATAGAAGACCTTGTATAACAATTGCTTCTACGGATCTTGAATTATTGGAATATTTGCAGACAATTGCAGGCGGGAATATCTCAAATAAAAGATTCCTATATTTTATGTATAAAAAAGAAAGTAGATGTTTTCTATACATTAACAGCTACTTTACCCTCCCTTCGCATTAAACAAAAAAGAAAAAGAGCCGAGTGGATTCTAAAATATTATGATATTGTTACGGTGAGAAACGGAAAATACTCAAAAGAGAAATTAATAAAGAAAATGGAATTTGAGAATAACTTTTTTAAAATTATTTAATAACAATTATTATTGTTCTCGATAAAAACTGTGACGTAAAGCATATAATTTCCTAGTAATAAAGCATATAACTTCCAACCCTAGAGCCACAAGGTATTTCAGCTCTTTTTATAAGACTTAATAAACCAAAAGACTACTACCATTCAAATACAATCGAGTAATAACCTCTTTTTTCTACTTTTAGGAAGCTTTATGCTTTACAATTTTATTTTAGGAAATTATATGCTTTACATTTCTTTTTTAGGAAACTATATGGTTTATTTAATTTCAGAACCCTTTTACACTCAATTTTAGATTAACAATTGTAGAATTAAATATTCAGTTATATCCTAAACTTTCCAAAGCCTCCTTCCAAGCCTGTTTTACCCATTCTTTTCTAAATAAATGTTTATTTTCAAGATTCTCTTGTACCTTATTTGAACTTGGATAAATTCCTTTTTGATGTAATGTATTTACAATTTCTTTAATTTCTCTTTTTATAATTTGAACTCTCTGCCTTTTCAATTCATGAATATACTCCTCATATCGTTTAACCACCTTTTTACATAAATTAGGGGAAACTGTTTTTGCAGTTTTTAAAGTTATGCCATTATCTTTTGAAAACTGATTCAAACTTATAGGAGTTTCTTTACTTAGACAATCTTTTAATTTTTCTTCAATCTCGATTCTTCTTTTTTTTACTTTTTGTTCTTTATAAGAATTAAAGTTTTCTGTTACCTTTTCACACAAAATTGGAAAATTCCTTTTGGCGGTATCTATATAAAATCCATACTCTTTGGAAATTCTATTTAGACTTTTTGGCTCTTTTGAATTGACCTCTTTCTTTAGCCTATCTTCAATTTCACTTATTGAGATAGATTTCTGTTGTTGAAGATAGCTATCTTTTTTTATTTCAAGCACTAGCTTTTTATTATTGTCATAAATCATCTCATAAATAGTTAACCCAATTTTTCGAGCAATTTTTAAAAGACTTTCACTTGAAGGTTGTCTTCTTCCTTTTACCCATGAATTTACTGTTCCTGGATTTAACTCTAAAATATTTGCCAACTTTGCTACACTTCTAATATCTAATTTCTTCATTAATCTATTTAAAAAGTTTGAAATAAAAACTCTTGTTGGGTAAATTGATTGCTTTGATGAATTTGCAAGCAATTCCTTATAATTTTGGTAAATAAATGTATCTTCCTCGGTTAAATTTTTTTTATTAAATACCAAATTATCTCCTAACCACGATCCACAATATTGACAATATCCAACCATTAGTTTCTTATGCAAAAACGGTAAATTTCTTTTACAATTTGAACACTTGTCGTGTAGTACTACTTCATGTACTTCGCATTTTTTTATATCAGAAATATACCAAATTAGCGGTTCATATATAATCTTAGAGTTAGATTTTATTTTATTTAAGCATATTGGACACCATTTTCTATATCTACTAAAGAGTTTTTTTGAAAAAATCCCCTGCCAATTTAACATAGTCAAACTACGTAGATCATCCCTACTAGTTAGTAATTCCAATGCATTACTATATTCTAAAGTAACGGGACTATTCTCATTAATGAAATGTGAAGTATCCTTGATTATTCCTTGGCTAAGTTGATCTTTTAAATAATCTATATTTAGCATAGGTGCAATTACTTTACTCAGCAATGCTGATACAGCTAAATTATGATCTTCCGCGATTCTAGAAATATAACTTGATAGACTTTCTACATAAGGTGTGCCAATTCCAATCGGTTTAATATTATATAACTCTGTTCTGCTGGATAAAAAATTCTCAACTTTCCCTTGTTCATCTGTTAAACTACTTAAAATTAAATTCATTACTGACTCCCCCTGATGATAATAATGCGTTAACAAGTAAATCTAAGAAATAAAAAATTGAGTGGAAATACCCACTCAATTTTTCTTTAATATTTTATATTCCCTAAGCTTAGGCTAACCCCACAGTATCCCTTTCTGGTTTTCTAATTCCCGGCTTAGGATTATTTTTTCTTTTTGGTTTTTCATTAGCTTTCTCATTTTTAATTCCCAGCAAGGTTTGAAGCTCACTTTTTTCTTTTTTATTATCACTGAAATAGTACTCTCCAGTAATTGCCTCTTTTGCCAGTGTTAAAAGCTTTTTTGTTTGTAAAGCATTTCTTTTCAAATTTTGATAGGTAATAGTTTTCTCTTCTTTTTCTATAGCATCTGAAAAGCATCTTTGTAACCAATTCTTCAGAATACCAGCACACCCTATGGAATTCTCATATATATATTCCGAGTACTTCTTTAAATCGGGTTCCTTCTCCACAGGTAGCAATTTCTGAAAGGTTAATAATAAAGCTTGGAAGTACCTTCTATCTTCAGCATTGGTATAATCATACCTCGGAAAGTGAATTTCCTTAACCCTTCTAGATAACTGACCATCTAAATTGAAAACAGCATTTAAATCATAAGTTCCAAATAAAACAATTTTTGTGGTACTCATGTTTGCTAATGATTTAATAGAATTAAATTGCCTCTGGTTCTGTTCACTGCTACCCCTTTTTTCAGAATTAATTTTAAAAAAGTGCTGCGCCTCATCAATTAGAAGTGCTTTTGTTTTCCTGTTAAAAAAAGCACTTTCTATTGATCTTCTTAGTTCTGGTGCAGTATTTGCATTAAGGGGATTGTTACTATTATTCTTCTTTTCTTTCTTGTCAATATTAGTAACATCAATCTTATAATCAATTAATGGATCTCTTAATGATGAAAGTACTCTATAATAGAAATCTTTCCAATTGAACTTCCCTAAATCTGGATTTGGAAGCTCTATACCAGAGATAGGGATAATGCTTCTATCTTTCTCAGTTTCTTCTTCCATATCTTTAAGAACAGATAACACTGTTGCAGAAAAAAGTCTGGATTTGCCAACTCCTGATGGGCCAACGACCATAATGATGTTTTGTGAACCTTTGTAAATTTCGTTTTTTAATTCATCTGAAACTTGTTTCATCTTTGGATGACTAACAGTAAAATCATTAAAAAAATCTTCTCGTTCTTTCTTAGACTTTGATAAAAGATCTTCTTCAAATAACCTTTTTTGTTTTATCACCTATACCAACTCCCCGCAAATCTTACCATTATCTTCTGTTTCTACAGATTCAACAATATATTGTGCAATCAATTTTGCTGTCACTGAATTATTTTTATAGTTATATTTAATCTTCTGTTTAATGACTTCTATAATTATTTTAATTCCCTTATCCGTCCTACCATTTAAATACTTGTAACACTAAGTTGGCATCGAATCCATTGATTATTAACATACGCATATAATATTCCAGTATTGAGCGGATCAAATTTAACCTCAACCTTAGTATACTCAAGCATTGGATCGTTAAATTGTTTGCACCAATAATATAAATAGTTTAATTTAATCCCCCGTCTTGGATGAACTTTTCTAGTTTTACCTTTTGGAGAAGGTAGTGTCATCAAAATAAATGTTTCGTCATAAGGAATATAGATATTCGGATGTCCAGATACCTCAAAAGAATTAAGAAATGCTTCTTTGGGACTTTGTTGAAGTGATGGATTTATATAATTGTCATATACATAATTAATCCAATTTTCAAGTCGTTTATTTAAGGTCTCAAGTGTCCATACAACATGGTTTTTGGAGTTCATAGAATTATTAACCTGCCGCCCATTTCTTGTGTTTCCCATAAGGTAATGGATAAAGAAGTTATTTGTTAATCCAAATAATCTTTCTACCACATTATTAAATTCTGCTTTTACAAGTGGTCTTTGTTTCATATGGATTCCATAAGTTACTAGCAATGTTTCAAAATCATCACTATTAAGTTCCATTCCACCATCTACTACCAAATTTTTTGGAAGTCTGTTATATTTTTTTACACACTTTCTAATAACCATCATACAACTATTGTAAGAGGGTTCTTCGGTTAGATAAAAAGCAAGAACCCTTCTTGAATAATCATCAATCATTAGCGTTAACCAAAGCCGCTTAGAATGCTTACCATCAATTTCTACTTCTATATCTAATTCAGTATGCTCAATGTGTGCTATTTCAAAAATACCTTCAGCATGTTTCGAATTAGTAAATTCTAGTTCTTTATTAAATCCCTCATATTTACATAAGGTTCTTCTTTCCTTTCCAAGTCCATACTTTTGCTCATTTGTAATTCCATTTAATGAATCCTCTCGTTTATTCTTAGATTTCGATGAAGGGCTTTCTTCAAATAATCTTTTTTGTTTTGTCACCTATATCAACTCCCCAAATATCTCAAGATCGTCATCATCATAAATATCATCAGTTTCACTAGAATTATCATCATCCATATTTTTATCATTTGAACCATCTTTGCTATCAAAAACCTCTAAATCTGGTTTAGTGGAAGATAAATTTTCGTTTATTAATTTTTCTTCTTTTAATTCAGATTCGATAATATATTGTGCAATCATTTTTGCTGTCACTGTATTGTTTTGTGAATATAATTTATTCTTTTGCCTAATTTCTTCTGTAATAACTTTCATTTGTTTTTCACTTTTACCATATAAATATTTGTATCCTTCAGATTGGCATTCAACCCATTGATCTCCTATATATGCATATGCAATTCCAATATTGAAAGGATCATATTTTACCTCAACTTGAGTATTTTCAATTTTTGGATTTCTGAATTGCTCACACCAATAATATGAATATGATAATTTTATACCTTTACCCGGATGTACTTTCCTAGTTTTCCCTTTTGGAGATGGTAATGTCATTAAAGTAAAAGTATCATCATAAGAAATATAGGTATTTGGACGACTTCCAGAAACATTAATTGATTCTTCATATGCCTCTTTTGGACTTTGATGAAGTGATGGATTTATTTTATTGTCATAAACTCTATTAAACCAGTTCTCAAGGGTTTCATTTAAAGTTTCTAGTGTCCAAATTGCATGGTTTTTCGGATTTACTGATTTAGTAACTTGTCTTACATTTTTTGTTAATTGTGTGTTACCAGCAAGGTTATGAATAAACAATTTATTAGCTATGCCGAATAATCTTTCCACATCATTTCCATATCTTGATTTTGCAGCAGGTCTCTGTTTCTTGTGAACACCATAAAAGGCCAGTAAAGACTCAAAATAAACACTATGAAATTCTTTTCCTCCATCCAGAACAAGGTAGTTAGGTAGCCGGTTATAATTCTTTACACATTCCCTAACAATCATCATACAACTGCGGTATGAAGGTGGTTCAAATGTTAGATAAAAGGCAAGGACTCTTCTAGAAAAGGCATCAATCATCACGGTAAGCCACGGCCGCATGGTCTTATGACTTGTAAGTTTTAGTTCAATATCTAGCTCAGTATGATCAATATGTGCCATTTCGAAAACTCGCTCCCCATGCTTTGGAGTTGTAAATTCTAGTTCAGTATAAAATTCCTCAAACTTATATGCTGCTCTTCTTCCTTTTCTAGATTCTTCCACTTCATATTTAGATAGATTATTAATCGCAGTACACAATGTTTGATATGATGGTGGATCAATATTGAGTTCTTCACATTTAACTAACAATTCACGATAAACTTGTTTCGCTGTTTTAGATTTTATATTTTTGTAACTTTCATTTATTACATCATCCATTAGCTTTTCTGTTTCAGGTGGCAATTTCGAATTTTTATTTCCTCTTTTTTTAATTCTAGGAAGAAGTCCGACAAAACCATTTCCATATAATTCTTCTGCATCACTGAATTTTTTTACCCAATTTCTGAGACTTCTTCCAGTAACATTTAACTCAACATTTTCTCCGTTTAGATATTTTGTAACAATTTCATATTTCTTGTTTGCTTCCTCCAAATCTCTTTCACTTGCTTCTGCAATCATCTTGTTTAATTTATTACTCTCATTATTGTTCTCTTTTTCTAAAGCTCGAATAATGCCTTCTGATATATATAATTCAAATAAATCAACAGGTAATTTAGAATCCTCATTAAAGCTTTTTGAGTATAAATAGACTATTTTTTCGCTACGGTCATAATTTATGATAGTCCAGATGCTATCTCCCCATAAAATACTGTTACCTGATTTTAATTCAATTTTGTTAGGTGACTTTCTTTTTCTGCTTGTTTTTTCAATTATCGAAAAACCTTTATGCTGTTCTTTATTTAGATATACTTTTACACTCTCTGGTTCGGTTATTAAATCATTGTACAAATCAATATAGATCATGTTATTTGCTATTAAGTCATATATATCATCAGAGGTGAATTGTTCCTCAGCATTTTGAATAAGGTCTAGCATAGTTATACCGGGAGTTGATATAATAGCCTCCTTAATCTTTGCAATAGTTTGATCTTCGGGAATATGATCCGTGGTAATATAATCCTCCAGAAATTCAAGGTTACGTTGAAGTATCCAATTAATCTCAGATGACGAACGTACAAGAAAATCCAAACCAAACTGTATTGCATAATTTTTTCCGAGTGAGAATTCCCATCTTCCATTATTTCTAAAATATCTATCTGGTTTTTCCTGAGACTTCTTAATAAGATGTTCTTCTGTCTTGCACTCTACCCAATAGGCTCTATCCTTTTCGATTACAAAAAAATCTGCTGTATACCAATAAGCCATTTTTCTATTTTTATCTTTCTTACTTTGAAAATAATTCATTTTTATTTTGGGTGGTTGATCATAATACTCCAAAACATCATCATTAAATTCCATCATATAGATAGTTGGTAATTCAACCTTATGGCTCTCAAATTGAATGGTAACCCCCATCTTTTTACTACTATACCTTCCGCTAACGTTATTTCTACCTCCCCCGACCCGTCTTGCTGGCGGAGACTGTCTTATACGTTGAATTTCCTTCTTTGCTTCTTCCGTTAAGTCCATTCTTGCTGCCCATTCTTCAAACTCACTGGAACTCATCATTGAAATATTTCCTCCTATTCTTATACTCATAACCACTTTGTACTAATAAAAGTTTCCAATAGTCTTGCAAAACCTTTTCTTTAAAAACTCCAATCTTGTTAACCTTTTCTTCAATTTTTCTACGACTAGGATATAATCCTTCATTTTTCAACTCATCGAATGCTAACTTAATTACGTGGAAGTATCCATAATCTCTGAATTCGAACGTACAAGAAAATCTAAGTCAAACTGTGTAGCATAATTTTTCCCCGGTGCAAATTCCCATCTTCCATTTTTTCTAAAATATCTATCTGGTTTATCTTGAGACTTTTTAATCAGTTCTTCTTCTGTTTTCCACTCTACCCAATAGGCTCTTTCTTTTTCGATTACAAAAAAATCTGCGGTATACCAATAAGCCATTTTTCTATTTTCATCTTTTTTACTTTGAAAATAGTTAACTTTTATTTGGGGTGGCTGATCATAATATTCTAAAATATTATCATTAAATTCCATCATATAGATTGCTGGTAATTCAACCTTGTGGCTCTCGAATTGAATGGTTGCACCCATCTTTTTACTACTATATCTTCCACTTACATTATTCCTTCCTCCCCCAACTCTTCTAGATGGAGGGGACTGTCTTATCCGTTGAATTTCAGACTTTGCCTCCTCCGTTAAATTCAATCTTGCAGCCCATTCTTCAAACTCACTAGGACTCATCATTGTAAAATCCCCTTCCTTTCTTCTCCTCATAACCACTTTGAATTAATAGAACTTTCCAATAGTCTTGCAAAACCTTTTCTTTTAAAACTCCAATCTTGTTAACCTTTTCTTCAATTTTTCTACGGCTTGGATAAATCCCTTCATTTACTAACTCATTGAAGGCTAGCTTAATTTGTTCTTTTAACCGTTTAATTCTTTGCTCTGACTTTTCTTTTATATAGTCGTAATATCTCCTCGATATTTGTTTACAAAGATCCGGAAAATTTCTGTACAATACTCTCTTATCCCGACCAATTACTTTTGCAACTGAATTCATCGAAATAGGAGTGTCTGTACTCAAATGTTCTATCAATTTTTTCTCAATTACATCGTAATTAAGTGGTTTCCAAGTTTGTTTTGTTTCATTATTAATGACCTGCCTGTCATTAATTTGAAATATATTAACATCTAAATTTAGGGATTCTAAGAGGAAATCTAAAACTTTTTTGTTTAATTTAAAAGAAATTTTAAGTATGTTATCTAAAGAAGGGAAGTTTTGACCATTTAACCAATATCGGAGAGTACTTTTTGGAATACTTAGGTATCTTGAAAAACCTGCAACATTATTTGAAAAACATTCTTCATTTATTACTTTCAATTTGCTTATAAATGTATGCTTAAAACTTTGAACGTCTATCTTGTTATGATTTATTGATAAAATATCTTTCATATTTTCATAAACATAAAGTTCCCACCTCAATTTTTCTAGATTGCTCCTATTGCTTTCACTTTCTTGGGCTAATATAGAGGAACAATGTGGACAATAGCCGGGAACCATTTGTCTGCGTATGATATCAACTTCCTTTTTACATATAGGACATCTATCAATTAAAAAGCGACTATGTTTTTTGCAAATCTCTACAGGTTTTAAGTGCCATATTAGCGGATAATAAATAACCTCCCCATCCTTCTCCCAAGTACTAATACAGTCAGGACACCAAGTAAGTGTATCCTTCAATAAATTTCTCAATGGAATGAATTCTTTTAGGTTGTACAAGGTTAAATTAATTAGGTCTTCTCTCGATGTTAATTTTTCAACTGTCCATGCAAGTTCAACAGCATTTTCCATGTATCCATTTACAGTTTTTGCGTTTTCATAAAAGCGGTTCCCACCATAAGCTGAAGCCCGTTCTAAATAACCCTTATTCATTTCAGGAAAAATCATCTTATTAAATAAATGACCAACAGAGATGTTATGTTCATATGCTACCCTAATTAAATAACTACTCAGGCTTTCAACTAACTCAGTTTGTAAACCAATTGGTTCAATACGGTATAAATCACTTCTAGAATCTAATTTTATTTCTATCATTCTATTACACCCCATATATTTAATAGACTAATAGTTATTATTGCCGTATAGAACATTTAATTATGCACCTTTTCCATATCAGGTCGTTTTATGGGCATAAACAGTCTGTTTAGAGCTTTGTTTGGATTACAGTAAGGAATTTTTGCTTTTATTCACACATGGAAATAAGGTCTAAATATACGATTTAGACCTTATTTTTAAATTAAAAAATAAAATAAAAAAATTATAATTAGCTATTCGAAAAGCTTTTTTAATAGAGTATAATACTTAAAATTATCTTAGGAGGTTTAATAAATGCTATCATTTAGAGCTATTTTTACTATGGAAGATGAAGAGGAAAAGAATAATTATAATCGTGTAGATGTAACTTGGTACGATAGGCCAATTGACGAACCGTTTAACTATGAATACTTCGAACTTGAATCAAATAGCTATATTGCATGGACAGAGGATCATATTAATTTTCATCGATGGATTTTTAAATATTTTTATCAAGGTTATGTGCTTAAACAATTTGAGTTGAATATATACCAAGGCCATAATCAAACTGAAGATGAAGTACTATTCTCGATTTCACATTTTAATATTAAATATAAGGATTGTTTAAATGTAATTTACGATGGATTAGTTAATTATAAGAGAGAGATAGTAGAAATTAACTTTATTAAGTCAGCGGAAAATTATGAGCGTATTTTTAGTAGAATCATTCTCTTTAATAATCTTTGGTTAAGATTAGCAAATATAAGTAACAAAGAGAATGAATTAATTAAGAATGACCATATCTTTGACTTACCATTCCTGATATATTTCGCAAGTAGCATAGAGGAATTTAAAGAAATAATTAACGAGGTAATCGAGCATTTCAATAGTATATTAAAACTATTGAACAAGAATAACGAGGATCGGGACGTTAGAAAGGTCAAAAATATATTGGTACTACTAATAGATGATTTAAGAAACGAGGAAAAAAATATAAATGAACTCAGTTGGTTATTTAAAATCAATGGGAATGAAATTCATAAAGAAAATAAAGATGATATCGAACTACAGCTTCCACTCGAAGAAGAATTCGACGATAACTTACCCCTCTAATCTATATTAAACTATATTGGCTGTCCAGACAGAACGTAATGACTCTTAGGGCAGCCTTTTTTATGACAAAAAAACAATTAATTACATAACTTTAATGAATTATTCGTTGTTCTAAAACTTAGCGCATTGAAATCATTGTCATTAAAAACCACATAAATTATAATCATATAGAATTCTAAAAGGTTATAAAGAAGGAGGCAGTAACATGAATAAAAGGATTAAAAGAAATAGAATTCGATGTAAATGCTGCGGAGATATTATTGAATCAAGACAAGTATATGATTTTCAACAATGTTCGTGTAAAACGGTAGCGATTGACGGTGGACTAGAGTATGCCAAAAGAATTTCACCTGGTAATCCAGCTGAAAAATTTTATGATGAATTAGTAGAATATGAATGATTCCGTATATACTCGACGAACTTAGACCAATTCACTAGCTAGTATAATTATTGCTGTTCTAGTCTAGGTAATCGGTTAGAAAGTTTCAGAAAGATGCTCTTGCCATGTTAATGGGAATACCAAACAAATGATAAGAACGATAGAACAATATTAATAAATCTCCCTTATCATTCTACTACTACAAAAAGAACCTACCCGATTTGCGGATAGGTCCCTAATTTAAAACTTATTCTACTGGTGATAATTCACTTTCTGTTACCCATTTATGGTTTTTCACCTCTTCTCCAGAATCGGTAGCTACAAAATCAACCATATATACGGTTGTTTCTTCCGCTGAATCGATTACTGCAGTTGCACCGTCCATACCCTCCATGTGGTCTGCATTAAGAGTAACTTCAGTTTCCGGTTCAAAAGGTTCAGCTCCTGCTTCTTCAATCTCTTCATGGATAACCCATTTATGATTTTTTACTGGTTCTCCACCAGTTGGTGTGTAGGAAATAGTATATACCGTCGTATCGTATGCGCCAACAATTGTCGCCTCAGCACCATTCATACCCGGCATATGATCAGATTCAATTATAGCTTGGCTACCAACCTCATAAGTAGGGTTATCCGCTTCTTGTAAGCCTTCGGGAACTTCACCAGTGCTAGAATGGTTCATACCAGAATGATCCATGCCTTCCATATCTTCATTGGTATCAGATTCTTCCATATCCATTTCATCATTATTGGATTCCACATTTTCTTCCGTATTAGATTCGGTTTCTATATTTTCTCCTTCATTTGCACCTGCACATGCAGATAAGATAAGTACTGTGAATATAGTAATTATCCCTATTACGATTTTTCTACCTTGCATTTAAACAATCCCTCCTAATAAAATAAAGCTTGCTTATATTCTAACCAGTAAATTTGCAGATTATATGCAGACTTTGCAAAACATAAATTACGAATAATTCCAAAATAAATCTCCATTCCTTTTCCAAGTGGATTACAAAAGGTTATGAAAAATACAATGTCATTTAATATAAATGACATTTCAGTAGAATAATCCATTAATACTCAACATCTAAATTAAATAGTGATTAGTTTTTACTCAATTATGCATTATTTCTCGATATTTGTTCGGTATGATAATCGCGATAGATTGAATGGCAAGGGAAGGAGGAAAATGTATTAAAGGTAGTTTTCTAACCCGTGGTGATTACAACTAAATAACACATCAGAAATCTAAAATTCAAAAACCGAAATGATATTTTCAACAACTTATACTTGACGAATAAAGGAGCGAACAAATGAAAAAAAGTATATTGACAGGTGCAGGCTTGTTGCTAATATTGACGGGTTGCACAAACGTCACAACAGAACAACAATCTGGAGAACAAACTATGGAATCTGAAGAAATGCAACATGAAGAAAATATGGATATGAACCACGGGGACATGGAAGGTATGGAAGAACACATGGACCATGATAATATCCCCCCTCTTCAAGCCTCCAAAGGAACTCAGGAGTTAGTAATACCACCCCTGCTAGAAAAACAGAATGACTCAGACTTCGATTATGAGGTGGTCGCACAAGAAGGCACGACGCAATTCTTTGATGGCTCTCCAACCAATACTTACGGATATAATGGGAATTTGTTGGGTCCGACTTTACAGTTGAAAGAGGGGGAAACCGTTAAAGTGAAGGTCCGCAATGAATTAAACGAACCAACAACCTTTCACTGGCACGGTCTTGAAGTACCGGGAACTGAGGATGGTGGTCCGAGTGATGTAATTCAGCCGGGCGAAAGTAAAATCGTCACCTTAAAAGCCGATCAGCCAGCAGCGACATTGTGGTATCATCCACATCCACATAAATCGACTGCTGAACAAGTTTTCAAAGGGCTTGCAGGAATGCTCTATGTGGAGGAGACGGATGAAGAAGCCCCTGCTTTACCACATACTTATGGTGAAGATGATATCCCTCTCATTTTTCAGGATCGTCTCTTTGACGAAAACCATCAACTGGATTATGAGAATCTGATGAACAGCGACGGAACAATCGGAGATGTATCGCTCGTTAATGGTACGCTTAATCCGAAACTGACTGTGACAAAACCGCTGATGCGTTTTCGAATCCTAAACGGTGCGAACGCCCGAAATTACACGTTCCGTTTAAGCAATGGAGCCACATTTACTCAGATTGCTTCAGATGGCGGGTTATTGCATGAGCCGGTTGAAATGGATGAGATTACGCTGTCCCCATCGGAGCGCGCTGAAATCCTAATTGATTTTTCAGCGATGGATTCCGATGAGCCAATTGCCATTACTGATGAAGAAGGTAATGCTCTGTTGCCTTTTGATTTGGATATCGACGGCGGAACGGGAGAAATGGAATCCATATCTTGGACCGATGACACTACTTTCCTTACAGAAAAAGAGAAATCCTTGCCGGTTACCAAGGAGATTGAATTGTTTGGAATGATGGATAAGGTCACCATCAACGGCAAGAAATTCGATCCTGAACGGATTGACTTGCGGCAAAAGAAAGGAGTCCCAGAAGTTTGGGAAGTTTATAACAAGCCAGACGAAATGGGGGGAATGATCCATCCATTCCATATTCATGGTACTCAGTTCAAAATCATATCGCGTGATGGAAGGGAACCAGCTCCGAATGAACAAGGTCTGAAAGATAGCGTTCTTATTGAACCGGGCGAACGAGTCAGATTGCTCGTCACCTTTCCGGAAGAGGGAATCTATATGTACCATTGCCATATTCTAGAGCATGAAGATAACGGTATGATGGGGCAAGTAGAAGTATACTAATTTTACGGAATAAACATTAAGAAGGGCTGTACCAATTGTTTTGGATTAGTACAGCCCCTTTTTATTTTGCTGACAATTCAGACTAAAACGTTGGTTAATGCCAAGAGATCTTAGGTATCCTTGAAATAATCTACTGTTGCCTTCGAAAAGTTCCACTAAAAATATTTATATAACAATTTTAATTAACAGTTTATAATATTTTCATATGATATAGTAAAAGTAAATTGGTACTTAAATCACTTTTTTGGTTTAGGGAAAAAGTGGAGTTGAGGTGAGATATTTTGTGTTTTTCCTATAGTTTTATTGAACAACAAACTCATGAAATGTCCAAAAAGATTTGGGAAAGCTCCCTATACAAATTAATTAGGGTTGACTTTGCAGGTGGCAACTGTTTTGAAGTCCAAAGTAGATTAAATGATTGGGTAAGTCTTGAATCGGAAATGGGGAATAAGTCCGCTTTAATTACAAAAGTCATTTTGGAAGACTTAGAAGGAAAGCTTTATTCTATTGAACCGAATGACAATGGGTTAAGATTTGCAAAAGGAGAAATCACTTATAAAGAGTATAAAATTCTTCAAGAGAAAGGGAATGCTCTTTGGATTACAATTTTTATTGTTGGGATTTTAGTATTTTTTACGTTGATGTCAGTGTTGTTAAAGTTTGTTCTTTAATACTATCTAATTTCTAATGGTTAACATATTGGTTCCCTTAGTGAAAGTAACATTATTTATCCAAATATGAAACCACCCTCATACCTTATGAAATGTATATTAAAAGGCTGGTCTTCTCTGCGAAAACCAGCCTTTTTCGTATATTTAGGCAACATCATAGCCTTGTTCTTCAATTGCTTCTTTCATGGCATCAACATTTACCTTTGATTCATCAAAAGTAACATCTACTTTTCCAGCTTCCAAATTAACCTCAGCTGCTGACACGCCATCTAATTTTTTCAATGCACCTTCAACTGACATTTTGCAATGACCACAAGACATGCCTTGTACGTCTAATGTTTTCTTTTCCATTATATTTTCACCTCCTTTAAATAAATTTAATATATTTTATAACTTCACTCTTTTTAGACGAAGTGAGTTAGTAACAACACTTACTGAACTTAACGCCATTGCTGCACCAGCAATCCACGGTGCAAGTAATCCAATTGCTGCAACTGGTATTCCAGCTGTATTATATCCGAATGCCCAGAAAAGGTTTTGACGGATATTTCGAATCGTTGCATGACTGATTTTAATTGCCTTCGGTATTAGCAATAGCTCACCACCAAGAATCGTAACATCAGCAGCCTCAATTGCTACTTCTGTACCAGTTCCAATGGCAATCCCAATATCCGCTGTAACAAGTGCAGGTGCATCATTAACACCATCCCCAACCATTGCAACTTTCTTACCTTGTTCTTGGATTGCTTTTACTTTAGCTGCTTTTTCTTCGGGTAATACTTCAGCGATTACCTGATCAATTCCAACTTGTTTTGCTATTGCTTTGGCTGTTCTTTCATTATCACCTGTTAACATAAACACTTCTATTCCTAAATCTTTCAATTGCTTAATAGCCTCTGGAGCCGTTTCTTTTATAGTATCTGCAACAGCAACTGTTCCCCGGTACTCACCATCAATGGCAATCAACATCGCTGTTTTACCATCAGTTTCATAATTAACTAATTTTTCTTCATAACCTGCTGTATTAATTTGATGATCATTCATTAACTTTCTATTACCAACAAGAATGTTTTTTCCAGAAATTTTTGCTTCAATACCATGACCCGGTACTGCCTCAAAATGTTCTACTTCCAAAAAGTCGATATTATTCTCTGTAGCATATGCCACAATTGCTTCTGCAAGTGGATGTTCAGACCCTTTTTCTGCACTAGCCAATAATTGTAATGTCTCTTCATCACCTGAAAAATCAGTTACTTCTGGTTTTCCTTTTGTGATTGTACCCGTCTTATCAAGTACGACTGCTTCTAACTCATGTGTTCCCTCTAGGTGTTCCCCACCTTTAAATAAGATTCCACTTTCTGCAGCTTTTCCTGTTCCGACCATAATAGATGTTGGTGTTGCAAGTCCTAAAGCACATGGACAGGCAATAACAAGTACAGCAATTGCTGCAACTAAAGCAGGTTCTAACTGACCCGGTTGAACTAAAGTAATCCATATAATAAAAGTAAGGATAGCAATACCGACCACTATTGGAACGAAGTAACCTGAAATAACATCCGCTAATCGTTGAATTGGCGCCTTTGATCCTTGAGCTTCCTCCACGACCTTGACAATAGATGCAAGGGCCGTATCTTTTCCTACTTTTGTTGCTTCCATTTCAATGGAGCCATTTTTATTAATAGTAGATCCAATTAATTTTGCTCCTGAATCCTTTTCAATTGGAATTGATTCTCCTGTCAGCATGGATTCATCTACCGAAGTTCTACCTTTTACAACCATACCATCTACCGGTATCTTTTCTCCCGGTTTGACAATTAAGCGATCTCCAACGACAACTTCTTCTACAGGAATCATTAATTCTTTACCATCTCTAATTACACGAGCTTCTTTTGCTTGTAAATTAAGCAATTTGGATAAAGCATTTGTAGTTTGACTTTTCGCTCTCGTTTCTAAATATTTACCAAACAAAATTAACGTAATCAAAACAGCACTGGTTTCAAAGTATAAATGTGGCATATATTCTGGATTGCCAATAGTCTTAAATGCTTCGTATAAACTATAAAAATAAGCCGCACTTGTACCTAAAGCAACAAGTACATCCATGTTTGCCCCACCATTACGTAGGTTCTTATATGCACCTTCATAAAATTGCCATCCAATGATAAATTGAACTGGTGTCGCCAAAGTAAATTGGAACCACGGGTTCATGAAGATATCTGGTATACCCATCCCAAATAAATGTACAAGCATTGTTAATAATAATGGTGCAGATAGTAAGACTGAAATGATTAATTTCGTCTTCATATTTTTTAGTTGTTTTTCTTTATAAGTTTGTTTTTCTTTCGCTTCTGCCTTTGGTTTAGCATCATAGCCGACATTTTTGATTTTATCAATCAATGATTTTACATCAACTAACCCCGGATTATATTCAATCGATGCACTTTCTGTTGTTAGGTTAACAGTTGCATGTTTTACTCCATCTTGTTTGTTCAATACTTTTTCAATACGGGTAGAGCAAGCTGCACAAGTCATCCCAAAGACATCTAGGTCTGTTTTCTCCGTTAGAACACCATAACCAACATTCTCTATTTTTTTCGATATATCTTCAATAGAGGTTTTCTCTGGATCATAATCTATCGTTGCCTTTTCTGTTGTTAAATTAACTTGGGCCTTGACCCCGTCCATTTTATTCAAAACCTTTTCAACACGATTAGAACAAGCTGCACAGGTCATCCCTGTTACACCAAGTGTTGTATGATTTGTTTCACTCATAATAATTCCCTCCTTACTTAGAAAATTGCTTCATGACAGTCATTAATTCCTCAATAGTTTCCTTTCCTTCACCCTGTTTAATAGCATCACTAACACAATGGTTAATGTGTCTTTCTGTGATAGAAAATCCTACATTTTTTAGTGCTGATTGAATGGCACTAATTTGTACTAAAATATCTACACAATATCGATCATCTTCAACCATTTTCTGTATCCCACGAACTTGACCCTCAATTCGTTTCAATCGATTAATCGTTTTCTGTATTTCATCTTTCGTTCTTGGTTTACTTGGGTGATCATGTAAGAATCTCTCTTCCAAATGAATCACTTCCTTTTCTTTTATACAATTACTATACCCCCGTATAGTATATTTGTCAATAGGGAAACTTCATTTTTGACAACATCTTTTAATTTTTTACACTTTTGGATATTAGATGTTTTCTTACATACTCACAAATGGTAAATTGTTGTCCAAGGTCTATTATTAGCTTACTAATTGTTCTTTACCTATCCGTTTTAAAAATTTATGGAATTTCTCCCGTTTTTTTCCCTTTTCAGCATATACATCAATTATTTTTTCAACAGTATCGTATAATTCTTCTGGTGTTAAATTTTCTTTCAGTAAAGAACCTACCTCAGCATCTTTTCCTTTCGCTTTACCACCAACATATAAATTATAATGATCTTTATACTTCATTACACCTATGTCACTTAACATTGGTTCACCACAACCAATGATACAACCTGTATAAGCAACCTTTAGGGTAAATGGTACGGGTTTTCCTGCTATACGGCGATTTATTTCTTTTGCCACTGGCATCCCTTCCCTTTCTTCCCCTTTACAAAAATTACAGGTTCTCAAGCTCTTTACGTAATTTCCAACTGGATAACATTTTAAACCAACACTTTCAAATTCTTTAATTACTTCATCTTTATCATCTTCTAGAATCTCTATATAGAGTTGTTGAAAGGTGGTTAACTCCAGTTCATCTTCCTCATTCATGTATTTTGAGATTGTCATAAGTTGTTTAGAATTGAGTTTAGCACCAAACCCTATTCCTCCATTCACAGCGATTTTTATTTTATTCTCCATATTCTTATCTCCCCTATTTTCAATATTTGTAACAATGGATAAAATATACCTATATACAAATTAAACAGATTTTGATGAAAACATCCTCTTACAAAATAATACTATACCCCCCCATTGTATGTGAAGTAATAAAAAGTGGACAAAATTTTATCCTAAACAATATTATGAGATTCTTTATCCAAATTATTGTTATTACCTTAGATTAATTTTTGCTGAAATCTGCACAAAAAATGGACATATTTTTTATATGTTATTTAGTGGATAAAACTATTACAATCAAAGCGAGTGAATTGATATGTTCGAACTTTTTAATGAAATAGGCATTATGCTAAATGGACCACTTCAACAAATTGCATATGGATATGAACACATACCGCTGTTATTTGCATTTTTTCTTGGGTTAATTGGCGCTGTTGCTCCTTGTCAGCTAACTGGCAATATCAGTGCAATGACTATTTATGGTAACAGATCATTAATCGAAAAAGTCCCTTGGTTACACGTATTTCTATTTGTTTTAGGTAAAATAGTTGTTTTTTCAATAATCGGTTTAGTAATTTGGTTACTTGGGAAGGAAATACATAGTAATTTAACACAAATGTTCCCGATTCTAAGAAAAGCAATTGGGCCATTACTTATACTAGTTGGTTTATTTATGATAGGGTTATTTAGCTGGAGAAAAACAGGAAAAATGTTTAAAATACCCACTAAATTTAAAGATAGTTATCTTGGAAGCTTTTTAATGGGTGCGAGTTTTACGTTAGCATTTTGCCCTACTATGTTTGTATTATTTATACTAACCTTAATGCCAGTTGTATTAGAAACATCATATGGATTTGTATTACCTTCTGTTTTTGGAATCGGAACCTCTCTTCCACTTTTATTAATTATTTTTCTTATTTGGTATTTTGGGGCAAGTGGCATTATATTAAAGAGAAGCAGAAAAATAGGGTCACTAGTACAAAAACTTGCAGGAGTTATCATTCTTGTTATAGGTATTCTGGATACTTTAACTTACTGGTAAAAGAGGTCAATTATGTTTAATAAATTATCCTTAAAAATTGGACTATTATTCTTTGTGTTCATGTTAATTATCGAGGTTTTTGTTTATTTTATTCTATATACAAATATAGCAAATGAACGTATTGATGAAGTGATGGATAGTTTATTAGCTCGTGCCAATACACATAGTGCTGTCTTGGAAAATAATTTTGATTCATCAACGTTAGAGCATGTTGCTATCATGGAGTCAGAATCAGAATTTGCTGTTATTATTACCGATGCCAATGGTAACATCATCATTAATTCTGATCCTGTTGAAAAAGAAATGTTTGAAGTAATTGATCATACGGATTATAAGGATATACCCAGTGTCGGAAAAGTAGTAGAACATCGTTGGACGGAAAAACAATATATAGCGGTTGACAGTCCCATTACTATTGATGAAGAACATCAAGGGCATGTCTTTATGTTTGCTAATACCAATATTGTAAAAAATATGGTTAATCATTTGAGTGATCAATTTGTCATAGTTGGACTAATCACCATTGTTCTAACAATTTTTACCGTCTTTATTCTTTCTCGTTTTATTACGTTACCATTAATGAAAATGAAAGAAGCCACAGAACAACTAAGCAAGGGAAAAAATAAAGTGGAATTACATAAGGAACGAAAAGATGAACTAGGTGAATTAGCTGGTTCTATCATGAGGTTATCTAGTGATCTAGAACGATTAAAAAATGACAGAAATGAATTTTTGGCAAGTATTTCTCACGAACTTAGAACGCCATTAACCTATATAAAAGGGTATGCGGATATCATCAGTAAGCAAAACATAACGGACGAAGAAAGAAAAGAATATCTGGATATTATACGGGAAGAAACAGAGCATTTGACAGTTCTAGTTAAAAATCTATTTGACCTTGCTAGAATGGATGAAAATAAGTTTGTAATTAATCGAAAAAATGTTCGTTTTAGACAATTAATCCAAACGATTGAAGAACGAATTGCTCCAGTACTGGAAGAAAAAAATATTACACTTTCTTCTTCATGCCCAGTAAATATCATAGGTAATATTGATCCCGATAGGATCCAACAGGTTTTATTAAATATACTGGATAATGCCAGAAAACATACACCCGAAGGAAAGTCTATATCATTAGAGGTAACCCAGAATGATATAGAAATTACTATAACTATTTCGGATGAAGGGGAAGGAATTCCAAAAGCGGAATTACCTTATCTATTTGAACGGTTATACCGTGTAGAAAAATCGCGTTCCAGAGAAAGTGGTGGAACGGGATTAGGATTAGCTATTGCAAAAGAAATTATAGAATCCCACGGAGGTACGATTGAAATAGAAAGTGAACTTGGTAAGGGTACAAGGGTTATTGTTCATTTAACAAGAGGTGAATATAATGGTTAAAGCTCTATTAGTAGATGATGAAAAACGAATGCTAGATTTATTAGCATTATATTTGAGACCACATAGTTATATATGTAAAAAAGCTATTAGTGCTAAAGAAGCATTATCGCTTTTAAAAGAAGAAACTTTTGACATAGTACTTATAGATATTATGATGCCTGAAATGAACGGATGGGAGTTATGCCAAGAGATTAGAAAAGGTTCTGACATACCTATCATCATGGTAACTGCTCGTGAACAGAAAGAAGATATTATAAAAGGGTTAAAATTAGGTGCAGATGATTATGTGACGAAACCCTTTGACGAAGATGAGTTATTAGCAAGAATAGAAGCGGTATTACGTAGAATGAAACCTGCGAGGAAGATTGAAGTAAATGGTCTCTTATGGAATGAAGATGAGTTTGAGTTATCATATAAAAATAATACATTAAAGTTAACGCCAAAGGAATTTACCATGCTAGGTTATTTTATGAGAAAACCAAACCAAGTGTTTACTAGAGAACAATTAATTGAATTAATTTGGGGATACGATTCGCACACAGAAGGAAGAACAGTTGATTCCCATGTACGGAACATGCGAGATAAAATTCGTCAATCTGGATTTCCCATAGATGATTATTTAATAACTGTTTGGGGTATTGGATATAAATGGGTAAACAAGCCTTCATTATAGGTATAAAAAGGTCTTTAATACAATTATAAAAGAAGACCTTTTGTTTTGACACAAATCTTTTACATAAAATCATAGCCTAATTAATACTGTACAGGGGTATAGTATGATATAGTATGGATAGAAGGATGAATAATACAGAAAATAATAGGAAATTCATCTAAATATCCATACCAAAGGAGGAGTAATAATGAATAACAAAGGAAATGAAGAGAATCAACACAACCACAATAAGCATAAAGAACATGACCATCATAATCATAATCAACATGAGGAACAAAAACATCACAGTCATCAACATCATAATCATGAACATGAAGATATGCATGGTCATCACAAACATGGACATGAAGAACACAAAAATCACGACCACAGTCATGGACATAGTGGGCATCATGGTGGACATGGTGGACACGGCGGACATCACGAACATATGGTAGAAGATTTTAAGAAACGTTTTTGGATATCCCTAGTTTTATCAATTCCTATTTTATACTTATCTCCAATGATTCAAATGCTGATTGGATATGAAGTAAATTTCACAGGTGATACCCTCTTACTTTTCTTGCTTTCCACGATTGTCTTTTTCTATGGTGGAAAACCATTTTTACTTGGAGCATGGGATGAGTTAAAAGAGAAATCTCCTGCAATGATGATGTTAATTTCTTTAGCTATCATTGCCGCTTATGTATATAGCACACTGACAGCATTCTTTATCGAAGGCAGCGACTTCTTCTTTGAACTAGCTACTCTTATTGTAATTATGTTGTTAGGACATTGGATAGAAATGAAATCCCTGATGGGTGCTTCGAAGGCACTGGAAGAGCTAATCAAGTTAATGCCAAAAGAAGCCCATAAACTGGACAAATCCGGAAATATTGTTGAGGTAACAGTCGAAGATTTACAACCGGGTGACCTGATTTTAGTTAAATCGGGTGAAAAGATTCCAATTGATGGTGAAATTTACGAAGGAGAATCTACCGTCGATGAGTCTATGCTTACAGGAGAATCTGTCCCTGTTGAAAAAGGACCCGGTATGGAAGCGATAGGTGGTTCCGTCAATGGTGATGGTGTATTAAAAGTTAAGGTAAGTAAAACAGGAAATGACACCTACCTATCCCAAGTTATTAAATTGGTAAGCGATGCAGAAAAATCGAAATCAAAGGCCCAAGGCTTTGCGGATATTGCTGCTAAGTGGTTATTCTATGTTGCTCTTGTAGTAGGGATTATAACCTTTGCAGTTTGGTGGACTAACGGGGATTTAGATTTTGCTTTGGAACGAATGGTTACCGTATTAATTATTGCTTGTCCACATGCACTTGGTTTGGCAACACCACTAGTAACATCTAGATCTACTTCCATTGCAGCTAAAAACGGCTTGTTAATTCGAAATAGAGTAGCATTTGAAAGTGCATTTAAATTGGATCGCGTGGTGTTTGACAAAACAGGAACACTTACGGAGGGTAATTTTGGTGTTACAGATATCCATCCAAGTGAGGGAATTAGTGAAGAAGAATTATTGAAATTAGCTTATTCTGTTGAAACACAATCAGACCATCCAATTGCTAAAGGAATTGTGAAAGAAGGAAATGATCGTAATTTAAAACCCCTTGATGTAAAGGATTATCAGAATTTAACTGGGAAAGGGTTAGTAGCTAAAATCGGTGATGCAGAAATTGCTGTTATTAGTCCCGGTGCTATGAAAGCAAATAAAATTTCTTTTGATGAAAAAATTTATGACCAACTGGCTTTACAAGGGAAAACAGTCGTATTTGTTCTTAAAGATAATGTCTTACAAGGAATGATAGCCCTAGCTGATATCATCCGTGAATCTTCTTATAAAGTTATTAAAGAATTAAATGACCGTGGCATAGAGACGGTTATGATGACTGGTGACAACACACGTGTAGCAAATTATGTAGGAGAAAAATTAGGTATTTCCAAAGTCATCGCTGAAGTACTTCCCCATGAGAAATCAAATAATGTGAAGTATTTAAAACAAAATGGAAAAAAAGTGGCGATGATTGGAGATGGAATTAATGATGCCCCCGCCTTAGCGGAAGCTGATTTGGGAATTGCTATTGGTGCAGGTACAGACGTTGCGATTGAAACAGCTGATGTCATACTAGTTAACAGTAATCCAGTAGACATTTTAAATATCATTAAATTGTCTAAGGCAAGTCGCAGGAAAATGGTTCAAAATTTAGGATGGGCTGCTGGGTATAACATTGTTGCTATTCCTTTAGCTGCAGGTGTATTGTACAATGTTGGGTTTGTCATAACCCCTGCCGTCGGAGCCGCAGTTATGTCACTCAGTACCATTATTTGTGCAATAAACGCTCAATTATTAAAAATCGATTAATAGAAACAAATAGTTTATGTTTGGCTAAGCATGTATGGTATTGCTTAGCCTTTTATTTTTCTGTAGGTAAATTCTGTTCATAAATAGTACAAAGAATCTGCTTAATTTCTGCAAACTTGTAACGTAATCTAAAAGAGAGTGTCTTTAGATAATACCACCGTTATACTATATTTCTATAAGGAGTGATACATACTTATGAGTTTGGAGGAAACGAAAAAGAAGAAGAAAAATAAAAGGAAAAACAGATTAATTTTTAGAACTTCTATATTAATTGTAATGGTTGGAGCTATTATATTTGCATTAGTGTCTAATATACAAGCGGATAAAACCATTTATCAAGTCGGAGATGAAGCACCTGACTTTGAATTAAAGCAAATTAATAAAAATAATGAATTAGAAACTATACGACTAAGTGATTTTAAAGGGCAAGGTATTATGCTGAACTTTTGGGGTACTTGGTGTAAACCGTGTGAAGAAGAAATGCCTTACATGCAAGCACTTTATCCCGAATATAAAGAAAAAGGAATTGAAATTATTGCAGTTAGTTTAGATAATACGGAACTTGTTGTTGATCGTTTTATTGATAAATATGATCTAACCTTTCCAATTCCCCATGATAAAACAGGAGAAGTCAGGGATTTATACAAAATAGGACCAATTCCAAGTTCCATATTCATTAATCCGGATGGAAAAATTCAGAGAGTTGTAAATGGGGCCTTATCCTTAGAAAGTTTGGAGAGTTACTTTAAAGAAATATTACCTAAACAATAGACCGCAATTTTCTTAAAAAGGGGGATAAAATTTTTGAATGAAATAAATATATTTCTAGCTTTTGGTGCTGGTTTCCTTTCTTTTATTTCACCGTGTGTATTACCACTATATCCGGCATTTTTATCTTATATTACCGGAATGAGCGTAAGTGAGATAAATGAAGAAAATAAAAAAATGAATAAAAAAGCTCTTTTACATACCGTTCTATTTTTACTAGGGTTCTCAAGCATTTTTATTATGATTGGTTTTACCACCTCTTATATATCAGAATTCCTATTAACCTACCAAGATGCCATTAGACAAATTGGTGCTATATTAATTATTTTCTTTGGACTAGTGATTGTTGGAATTTTTAATTTTAAATTTCTAATGAAGAATAAAAAAATCACATTCAAAAATCGTCCCGGTGGTTATGTTGGTTCTTTCATCATAGGGATGGCATTCTCTTTGGGATGGACTCCTTGTACCGGTCCGATACTAGCTATTGTTTTATCATTAGCTGCAACAAATCCTGATGTTGGTATGATTATGATGATTAGTTATGTTTTAGGTTTTTCGATTCCATTTCTATTATTAGCATTGTTTATTGGTAAAATTAAATGGATTAAAAAACATAGTCTAAAATTAATTAAAATTGGTGGATACATTATGATTTTCATGGGAGTAGCACTATTCTTTGATTGGTTGACGAAATTAACTTCCTTCTTAGCTGGATGGTTTGGTTTTTATGGATTTTAAAATATATTTTCCATAATTTATCTATTACATCTGCACGAATAATGCATATTTGGGCATTATAATTTGTCTTGTAGATTTTGTTACAATGTAGAATATCGTTCGTTTTACATGGTAGTATATATTAAGATTTAACAAATTAGATGAAAGAGGAGTCGAACAATATATGAAAAAAGGATTATTGGCAGTAATTGGATTATTACTTATTTTAATAGTTGCTGCTTGTAGTGAAAGCGAAAGTACATCAAACGAAAAAGAACCACAAGTTATCAAGAAAATGGTCCAAGATTACAGTGTCGGGGATTCCGATGATGTGTCTGCTTCTATTACTTCAGAAGAGCTTATTGTCACTGATAGTGATGATAAAGAGACTACCTACGATCTTCCCGAAGATGAATTTTTTGTATCCATCGCACCATTTGTTGAGACGACACACCCTTGTACTAATCACAGCTTGACTGGTTGCCAAGGAGAATTAGTGGAAAAAGAATTTGATGTTTATATTGAAGATGAAGAAGGTAATGTAGTTGTGGATGAAACGATTGTCTCATTAAAGAATGGATTTATTGATTTTTGGTTACCACGTGACAAATCATATAACGTGAAGATTCAATATGATGGAAAAACAGCTGAATCTGAGATTTCCACTTTTGAAGGTGACAATACTTGTATAACAACAATGCAATTAATCTAGTATTATTACCTTTTGATATCTTTAATATAAAATATAAAAAATAAAGAACAACGAGAAAAAATTATATGGTTTTATAATATTTCCTTTAGAATTGAGTGTTTTAAGATAATACTCGATTCTTTTTTTGCTTAATTTTACTATTTAAGATTTTTCTTTGACCCCTCTTTATCCTTATTTTATTGACTGTATATGAACTGACAAATAGATTAATACCTGATAATCAAATACGGAAATTCAGACTATGATGAAGCAGCCTTGTTGGATAAAAAATTATATCAAGGGGATAGTAAAATTTGTACTTAATCTTGAAGCAAAGGAGGATTTTTAGATGGCCGTGTCTTATGAAGAATGTATTAAAGCTTGTTTAGAATGTATGGAAGCTTGTAATGGGTGTTATGATGCTTGTTTAAAAGAAGAGAATGTAAAAATGATGGCGGATTGTATCCGCTATAATAGGGAATGTGCAGACATATGCGCATTAGCAGCAAAAGCAATGCAATCGGATAGCCCTTTTGCTAAGCAAATTTGTAAGCTTTGTGCTGACATTTGTGAAGCATGTGGAAAAATGTGTGAACAACATAACCATGCTAATCATTGTAAGGAATGTGCTGAATCTTGTTTTAAATGTGCAGAGATTTGCCGAACAATGGCATCTTAAATATAAAAACGGTGAACTTGTGTCACCGTTTTTATTAGTTTGTAGTTATGATTAAAACTTTTTCTGTATTTAATTATTTAACAAGTGTTGAAAATGTTGATAGGTTTTTACCTGTTCCTGAGTATCTGCATGGGGAACAAATGACCAACCCATACGATTGATAAAATCAGAATATCTTTTTTGAATTTCTAACTGTTGCAAAGCCATTTCCACATGAGCATTTCTAACATTTCTATTTTTCATTAATAAAGCAGAAGTATAATTTTCATTTGACATCAATTTAGCACCAGCATGTGCTTCTAATGCAATCCATTTATCGTTGTATTTATTAACCCCCGTACCATCTGCTCTTTTATTGCTTACATCATACATATTTAAATCCGGAACTTCAACATACTCATTATTATCAGGATTAATTAAAAATAACATTACCCTAACATGCGACATCATGACATTTATCTGGAGAGCAATAATACTTTTCAAATCTGGATTTGTAGTATTAATATGATAGACTTTTAACTTATTTATCATTCCTTCGTGTGTAGACAAATGTTCGGCCATTAAGCCAAGGTCTACAGATGGTAAAGTTGACATATAACTCACCTTTCATTAAATAAATTCCCTTTAATATATGCTGTTTAATGAAAATCTGTTATTAATGCCCACTCTTATCTAGAAAGTGAAAATCAAGTGGACCAATGTAATTCAATACCAAAAATAATACTACAATGGTAAAAATCATTAAGAATGGATATTTAAAAAAGGAAAGAATTTGATGGTTGGCTTGTTTACGAATTGATTCTTCAGCTGCATATAAAACAAGTAACAAAACCATTGTTATCAACACAGCTATAATATTAATGATTGCATTCGGCCTAGTCATTGCTACCATATCTCCTAGCATGGCTCCCATCATCCCCCCCATTAGTCCGGAGAGTATGCCATCAATGACAGCAGGAAGACCTATAGGTAGTCCTGCTAAAAAACCAACAACCAATCCAATCATTATAGCGTAAATGGTTGATTTAAATAAATCACCATGAAAGATGACCCCTAAAATAGTTCCCATTAGAATTCCTGCCGACATCCCTAATGACATGGATATCATCATTCCATTCATTTTTGTTACCCAATTTCGGTAATATGCTACATAAATAATGGTTGTTGTAACTTGGGTGGCACACAACAAAAGTATAAAAAATAATGAAATTGACATTATTTCAACCCCAATCTTAGTTTGTCCACTTTTATTGTATTCACTGTTAACCCGCATTATGATATACCCATATAGGGTTTATTTTTATATTTACTGATAATAGTACAAGAGAGTTATCGTAAAAATAATCGAAACCTCCGTTCCTTCATCTAAGCTACTATCTATTTGAATTTCCGCTTTACCAAAAAATACGGTGAATTATGTCACCGTATTTTTTAATTATAATGAGTATATTTCGAAATGCTCATATAGATAATTAATATAATATTTAAGCTTCCACTTTTTATTCCACTTTAAATTGTCCCATCATTCCTGCATCTTCATGTTCAAGTATATGACAATGATACATAAATACACCAGAATGATTAAATGTAGCAATAGCCCTAACTTTTTCTCCCGGATACACAATAAACGTATCCTTCCATCCAGTTTCATTAAGTGGCGGTGGATTTCCATCACGATCAATTATTTGAAATTGGACACCATGCGCATGGAAGGGATGAACAGTCCCTCCCATCATTCCCATTCCACTCTCATTGGAAACTTCCCATATTTCTGTTTCATGTATATCCACAAATTCGTCGATTCGATTCATATCCATTTGTTTTCCATTAATGTTGACCATAGGCCCCATTCCTTGAAAAACAAATTCTCTAGTTCTTACTGCTTCATCAGGATCAATCTTCTCAATGGAAGTTAATTGTTCTGGAATGGCATAGTTGGATTCACTTTCACCGTTTACAACAAACTTCATAAACTCTGACCCTTTATTCGATAATTGAATTGTATCTCCATCCTTAAAATTTGAAAAATCAACTAGGATTTCTGCCCTCTCGGCTGGACCCAGAATAAGCTCGTCCATTTCTATTGGATTTTCAAGAAAACCACCGTCACTTGCAATTTGATAAAAGGTTTGGTTATTACTAAAATGGAGTTCATACACACTTGCATTCGATCCATTTAATAACCGTAGCCTCATCATGCCTTTTGGAACTTCCAAATAAGGATCTACAGCCCCGTTGACTAGCATTGTACCTCCTTGTAATCCGTTCATCACATCATGCATTCCTAGTTCATATTGAAAACTTCCATTTTCATTAAATTGTTTGTCCTGAATGATAAGTGGAACATCATTCACCCCATAGTCTTTTGGAATACCCAGAGAGTCAGAAACTTCATCTTCAATGAAAAATAATCCCGCTAATCCCTTATATACTTGCCTCCCGGTATTTTTTTCTGGGTGAGGATGATACCACAGCGTAGCTGCAGGCTGATCTATCGTAAATTCCGGTGTCCAAGACTCGCCCGGTTGAATTCCTGAATGTGGTCCTCCATCTGCGTCTCCATCCACTTCTAGGCCGTGCCAATGAATTGTCGTAATTTCATCTTCTAAATTATTTTCTACCTGTACGGACACGTCTTCCCCATTTCGGACCCTAATGACAGGGCCTAAATAATTTCCGTTATACCCCATTGTTTCTGTTTCCACTCCTGAAATAAATTCCTTTGTTGCATTTTGGGCAGTTATATGGAATTCAGCTTTATCTGGATCTGGATTTTTATCCTCTAACAATGGTGGGATGGGTAGAGATGAATTTCCAACTATATCCGTTTTATTAAAGGAATTCCCATTATCTGATTCATTGATTGGATGTATTGGAAATCCCGATATACCCGAACCTTGTATAAAAAAAAGGTAATACCCTCCGAAAATAATTACTAATCCAGCCAAACTAATACCTAAATATTTCTTCATACTTTTTCCTCCTCGTGAGTGAAGATGTTACCCAGCCATCCAGATTCTTATCTATTCATAAAGTTTCATGCCTTGGGAAGAAAACTGTAATTTCCGTTCCTTCCTTCCATTTACTATCGATTTGAATTTTTCCACGGTGTGCATCCATTAATGCCTTGACTATAGACAATCCAATACCTATTCCACCTGTCTTTCTGTCTCTTGATTTGTCCCCTCGGTAAAATCGTTCAAATAGATAGGGGAGATCATCCTCTTTAATCCCAATCCCTTCATCTTGAACACAAAATCCAACATAACCATTAGAATCCACTATCTTAACATATACGCTATTCCCTTCAGGGGTATACTGAAGGGCATTATTTATTATATTTGCTAACACTTGTAAAACACGATCCTGATCCGCATGTAACCAATATTCTTTAGTTGGCTTTTGAATATTTAATGAAACGCCTTTTTTCTGAAAGGCTGGGGTAAATTGCCCCTCTACTAAACGTAATAAATTTCCTACATCTATATTGCTTTTGTTTAGTTTTATTTGTGGATTTTCAGCGGCAAGTAACTCTTCTAATTCACCGACTAGACGTACTAAACGCATCAATTCATCATGACTTTGCTGCAACCTTTTTGGCGTTGGTTCAAATACCCCATCTTGAAAAGCTTCCATTTGACTTCTTAATGTCGCAAGTGGGGTTCGTATTTCATGAGCAAAATCAGCAGTAAACTGTTTACGAAGTATCTCTTCCTTTGATAACGATTCAGCAAGTCGATTAAACGATTCACCAAGTGGCTTCATTTCATCTGACAATTCCTTAACTGGTACACGAGTTCGCCATTTATGGTCTTGTAATTCTTGAATAGCTTTTGATAACTTTCGATACCCAGTTGTTAGGCGTTTCGAAAACAATAGGCTAAACACGAACGCTAAAACAACTGTAACAATAATAGCAAGATAAATATTCGATTTAATTGTATTTAAAAAAGCAATGTCTTCCCCTATCATTTCCTCTGGATAATAAACTTCCATATTGCCTACATATCTTTCATCAAATGTTAAATCATAAGTATTTTTTCGGTATTCCGTCTTCATATCGATGTCCGAATCAGAATGCATTCCCATCCTATTCATCATTCCGAGCATCATCGTTGTATCTGCTATTACCTGTCCTTCTTCATCAGTAATTCTATAAAATAAATTGTCTGTCATAGCTTGTTGATGCATTAAATTTATTAATTGGTTATCAATAAGTTTCCCTGTTTCTTTATAAGAATTAATTGCTTCATCTTCTATTAGCTTACTTCTTTCCTCTCTATTAATTTTTAAATATTCGTTAAATTGATCTTCAAATCCCCATAGTATAGAAAAACTAGTAAGAAAAATACCAAAAAGTGACACAACTAATAGGTAAAAAAGGATTTTAGAACGAAGTGTCAATCGACGCATCAGACGCTCCTCCAAACTTATATCCCATCCCAAAAACAGTTAAAATAAATTCTGGGTGGCGAGAATCTGTTTCAATCTTTTTCCGAAGGTTTTTTATATGTGTATCAACACTTCGTTCATATCCTTCAAAATAAGATCCATCATCCTGAATTTTTTCCAGTAAATCCAAACGACTGTAAACTCGTCCGGGGTAGCTTGCCATAGCTATTAATAGCTTATATTCGATAGGAGTTAGTGGTATGATTTGGTTATTCAATGTCATCTCCTTTTTTAAGAGATCCACTGTTAGCTTTCCTTCATTGAACGATAAATGGTTTCCACTATTTACTCTTCTTAACCTACGTAAAATAGCCTTTGCCCTTATTACGACTTCTCTTGGACTAAAAGGTTTTGTAACATAGTCATCTGCCCCAATAACGATTCCATTAATTAAATCGTCTTCTGTCGATTTTGCTGTTAACATAATGATAGGAACATCACTTTCTTTTCTCGTTAATCTACATACCTCTTCACCTGAAATATCTGGCAACATAAGATCTAAAATAATAATATCTGGATTATTTTCTTTTATTTTTTTTAATGCTTCTATTCCATTAGAGGCAGGAATGGTTTCCCATCCCTCTTTTTCAAAGTATGCTTCTAACACTTCGAGAATCATATCTTCATCGTCAACAATAAGAATTTTAGTCATGTTAAACCACCTCTTTCATATAGTATCATCAATTAAAATGAAAATGATAATCTTCACAACTTCCACATAAGTTCACCACAAATTCTACATTTATAAGAGGTATGATTTAGTTAAGAAAAGGAGATGTTATAAATGAAAAAATTAGTAATAGGTATATTAACTGGAGCCGTCCTATTAGGAAGTGCAACTTTTGTCGCAGCTGAATCAAATGGTAATGGATTTTTCAACTTTGAAGAAATGAAACCTTATATTGAAGAAATGCATCCTAATTTATCACCAGAACAGCAAGAAGAAATGTTTAACAACTGTCACGGTGAAAATGGTATGATGCAAAACAATACCGGATTCCGTGATATGATGAATAATATCTAGTTTAGAGAGGTGATCCCATATGATGGGGATGATGGGCATGATGGGTTACGGTTTACTAGGATGGATCCTTAACCTTCTAGCTATCGGTATCGTTGTATATTATGCCACCAAATTAGCATTAAAAAATTATCATAAGGATTAATCTAATCGTAATCTCTTTATAAAGGAGCGACTGTGAGATCATTCCTTTTTAATCATGATAATCGAAGTTACTGTTTAACCCGTTTAACATAAACATTAACTCAGCATAAAATGATAGTATTTTGCAAATCAAAGAACCTTCAATATACAACCAATGTATAACTAGTTGTATATTGAAGGTCAATTAATATTTACGCTTATTACATTAAAGCACCAGACTGTTAAATTTACATTATGGCATAGATGTTACTACTAAGTGGATTAAACCTATTACTATAAGCAAAAACACCATAAAGGAAGTTGAATACAACATAAGATGCTTTATAATGTTTTTTTCTTTAATTTGTTTATAAACAATATAGCCTAATACAATCGAAACCAACCATATAATTACTCCCCAGATCGAAAATAAATAAGGTGAATTTGCTATCCAAAGTACAGTAACAAGTGAATAATAAAGTATCAGAACCCAAGCCAATCCTTTCATTCCTCTCCCCACTTTCATTGACCAATAACGAGCAGATTAATTACTAACACCCCTGTCCAATAATCCTGAGCCGGTAGTTGAACAAGCCTTTCAAAATTACGTTCAACTCCTCATTATACAATCTCTTTATTTCTAATTATACAATACAATTTTAAGTGATATTATAATTACATATTTCCGTTTAGTTTGGATTCTTAAAAATGCATTAAATGACAATAGAGTTGGATATACTTCAAATAGAATGTTTGCGCATACTACTATAGACTACTATAGCGTGATAATGATGTTTATGCTGTATTTCTTTACAGAATCGCCTTTATTTTGATTCTAGCGGATCAATAATCAAAATAACAGAAGGATTACTCCATTATTCTTAAATAACGTTTAATCTTATGTTCATAGATTTGCTACAAAAATGAAAACATTTCTCTTGCTATTACTATATTATTTAGTATATAATAACTTTACATTTATTAGATAAAATTAAAATTTCATAATAAAAAAGGGAGAACCCCAAATCTTTGTTAGGTCTTTGATAGTTCAAAGGCGTACTTAGATTTGGGGTTCTTTTCTTTTTGCACAAGTTTTGGAGGGTTAAATAATGACAATGTTAAGTAGGGAAATGTTAAAACAACAAAGAATATTAAAATCTCTTTCGTCTGTTTCTCTGCGTCTAATCCCATTTTTAGCGGCTAATACAGATTTAGACAAACGAATTAATATTATGTTAGAACATATTAAAGCAGCAAATATAATGACTCCTCGTCTAATTAAGGAAGCATTAGGTAAATTGGAGAAAATCCAATGGATCTATAGAGGTAAAGATGGTTACTTATATAGTAATTTCAATACTATTTCTACAGCTGATAACCATAATTTTCACTATATAAATCTATATAAGTTCTTTCAATCTGATGAGTTTAAAAAGTTATATAAGCGCCAATTACAATTCCTATTTTATATTCTTTCAGCAAAACTTCCGGGTCATGAACATTCTTTAGCTATTGAGCATCTTTATCAAAACCGGACTAATGCAAAGGATGTAAAGTTAGATTTTTTTATTAGTTTTGAAGATATGATATCCAACCTTTTAGATTTAATTAATAAAGGTTTCTTTGAAGTGCGACTTGCAGCGAGCAAAGAAATACTAAATAAAAACACTAAAAATCTTAAAGAAAGATTATATACGTTTGCCGAAAAAACAGGTAAAAGAAAGAAACGCATGAGTCAAAATGAAGTAAAGCACCATATCATTCATATTCGTATAGCAAAAGATTTAGTTACAAAAGATCAAATTTGTGACATTTATGATATGACAAGATTGGCAACATTGCAGGATTTAAAATCTATCGCAAAAGATTTTGGATGTAGTTTAGACAGCTTTGATGTAAAAGCATTAGAGAAAGTCCATATGGTAAAGGCAAAAATATATAGGGAATTCGGTGATGTAGGAATACAATTATACCGTGAAGGCTTAAAAGATTTTTTCAAAAATAGAAGCCATGCTTTTCAAAATCTAATGGAAAATGGCGATTTTGGTAATACAATTAAAAACTTTTATGTTATTCCTAGAATTGAACAAAGACTTAAATCCTTATTTGAACAGGTGAAAAATGATTATTTTACTAAATCTTTAAATTTCAAACATGCTATCAAAGACAGTAAACCATTTATATCTTACATTATGGAGGAATCATATAACGACAACCTTATCATATTAGATCGTGAATTAGAAGTAGCATATAGCTTTATTTATAACCAATTCACACAAGTAGATAAGATTTGGTATGAATTTAAAGAAAAAGTAGAAAAAATCTATAAAGATGAGGCCGAAGCTCATGGTAATGATAGGAATAAAGTATTTTATCTTGCTATCCAAAGGCAATTAAATCAAAAAGAACGTACTATCTCTGAAATCAAACGGGACAGTAACTATAAAAGAGAAAGAAGAGAAAAATTACTTTACAATCCTTACGTGGCAATTACCGAGTAATATCGTATCCTTTTTAAAAATTATTATTGCTGTTTTTTTAAGGTCCAAAATGCGGGGATTGCCTAATAATTATTTTTTTAAAATATAAAATATAAATTCTGCCTTTCTGCCCTAATGGAGAAGGGTTATTTGGCATGACCATTTTTCAAACAATACCTTTTAATAAAAAAGTATAGGACGATTCTCTTGTTTCTGTATTGTATTGTTTCTAAATAAAGCTATTTTTTAAAGATTAATGGCCAATTACTTCAGGAAATTTTTATAGTATCTGTTAAAACATCTATATTTAAAGACAAAAATCATATTTACATTAATTAATTTTATATTATAGATATTTGATTTCTAGTATCCTTGAAATTTATTGTCATATAAACTCTTCAATCCCTTGCCAAGTAAGGGTGTCTTAAAGTTACTTTAAGAGACTAATGTATCTTATAATGTTTTATATTATTAACTTTTATTACTATATATATCACTATTCTAATTAAATGCTAAATGATGTATTTGGCATTTAATTTACGTATGAATGGCGGTATAAATTTTGCATAAAAGTAACCCAAACATATAAGGATCGGAAATAGGTTAATTTTATCTGGACACCAATATTAGCTTGGGGTTTGGGTTCCATTTTCTTATCTGATTATCCTGCTTTATGGATTGGTTTATCATGCTTATGGTGACACCTTGTACAGATTGATATCTAGCGTTTACTGGCATAGCAAAAGGAAATGTGTCTCTTTCAACATCCGTTTTGCCGATTAATTTAATTTTGCAAGTCGTACTTTTGCCAATGTATTTGTTAATATTTGTACTGGAACTATATAGTTATTGTATTAGTTGTCCCTTTTATAATTGCTCATCTTACACAATTCTTATTAAGAAAAATTCTGTTTTAAACAACAAAATTATTCCCCTTCTTGGCAATGCTCAAATACTCTTTTTAGCTTCTCAATGATGATGTTTGGTGGTATTTTATGTTAGTGTTCTGGGGTTTAATTATTTGGTTCTCGTATTAATAATACGAAAGCTATCATCAAGAAATAGATCAAGCCAAACTGACAAGGCAGTTGAATTACTTAGACAGCGATATTCCCGAAGAGAAATCGATACCGAGGAGGAGTACAAAATACGACAATCGAATCATTTTTTTGAAGGTGACATTCACGTATTTATGTTAAAGGCATATATAAAATATTAGATATTATTGTATTACAGGAACAGGAGTGTGCAAAATTGAATTATCAATATCCATACTATTATTACCCGAATTATACAGGAAGAACAGAAGCTGGTATGCCCATGATGGGGATGGATGAAATGAAACAAATGATGATGGAACACATGAAGATGACACAACAAATTAAGCAAAAAGTTGATATGATTGATGAACGTTTAAGGAAAATGGAAGAAAAAATGATGTGGTAGTAAACAACTACCACATCATTTTTTAATTAACGGGTTTTAACGGTTCAGGGGTTATTCTCTACAAATGATTTACTCGTCTGTCAACATCAATTGTCTCTCTCCCATTGAATAGTCTCTCATTAACATAGTCAATAATGTTTGAAGTGTGTATATTAGGTCTTGTTTTGCTTCATAATGAAATGAACAAGGAGTGTATAAAATGGATATTGAATACATTTTTGAGCATGGTTCTTTTGAGGAATTTCAACAAATAACGACGTTAAGGGAAAATCAGCTTTACTGGTTAAATTATATTGTCAGCTCAATAGAAAAGAGACAAGTAGCGGAAATTTTGTTTGGTAAAGGGTATTCTATTAAAGAAGTGGAAGATATTCTTGTATTACCAGACGGTGAAGCTTCTTTGATGAAGGTTCATTTAGATAAATTCGGAACAATCGATACAGAAAATATACTAAAAGCACTAACAAAAATATATCAGAGACAAACGTTGGAAGCAGTTATTGAACGCTTGTTAGACAAAAATTACAACAAAGATGTTGTTGAAGATGTGATACAATTGTTTAATAAATAGATGGGAAGAAGTTTTAAAGTCTATGATTGAAAATGGTAATATAATTACCTCTGATAAGTTATTTTGGCAGAAAGTGTTCAATCCTAACGAGCAGAATCTGTTCATTTTAGTTTAGCAGTTACAACAGTTATTATTCCCATAAATAAGTGGTATACTGTTGATGTTGTTATTGCTACTTGTAAGTCTAGGAAGAAGAAATGCCAAGGCATTTCTTTTTCCTCAATATTATTAAAAGGATGAGAAAAATGGATAATAGTATTGAATATTGTCCCTTCTGCAATTCAAACTTGCAGGGTAAACCTATCCCAAAAGAGTTACGCAAGCACTATGGTAATTCAACTCATTTTACAAGGAAAATCGGCATTTCTAGTATAGAAGAAGACAGAGTAACAAAATGGGAGTGTCCTGACTGTCGCCAACAGTGGGACAGGGATTAGATTAAAATGATTTATACTCTGGATTATTGCTATTCGAATTCTTATGACGTTAATAGATTACAGTCCTAGAAAAGAAGCAAAAAGCCAACACTGTATTTAGTGCTGAACTTTTTGCTTGTTTGCACATTTATGTATGTGCAAATTTGTTGAATTCATAAGACAACTAATAACGATTTATACATATGATCTCCAATTAAGTTTAAATTATACTTTCCATATAAAAGTAATTCAGTATAAGTCATACTATTTTCTACGTTGGCCTTTTCTTTGACTACCGCTCATTATTGTTCTGAATATGTTTCACTAAATACTTTGCATCATACCCGACACCCTGCAAGAGAGCAGAACCCCGTCTATATAGCCAAGGTAAACCGAGAAAATATAAACCTTCCATATTGGTAATACCTCTATTATGTATAGGTTTTCCTTTCCCATCTAATACACCTGATACATTTAACCATGAATAATCAGGTTTAAAACCAGTAGCCCAAATTATGTTATCTACATCTAGAAAAGTGTTGTCTTGGAATATAACTTTATTTTCCTTACCACCAATTGTTCTTTCTTTAATAGCAACGTCACCATTTCGAATCGCATACTTCAATTCGAGACCAAAGATTGGGTCCCCTCTTTTTTGAATTAGTTTACCAAAGAGTGAATTGGAAGTTGCTTTTAGAACACCAAACTTATCAAACCACCAAAATATACTTTTATTTCTAATTTTCATTGGTAGAAACGTTAAATGTTGACTGGTAGATAGAAAAGTTTTCATTTCCTGTGAAAGTTCCAGAGCTATTTGCGCTCCACTATTTCCACCGCCCACAACTAAAACCTTACCTTCTTTTAACTGAGATGGGTTTTGATATTCAGATGAATGTAACTGAACAATATCCTTTGATAATTTATTCGCAAGGTCAGGAATTTTTGGTTTCTGAAAGGGACCAGTAGCTATTATGATATTTTCAGCTTTATATTCCATATGCTCCGTAGACTCAGTAGAAATATAATAAATATTATTCTTTCTTTGAACATCCGTCACGTTAGTTTTATATTTAATTGGTAGGTTAAAAGATTCCGCATAGACTTTTAGATATTGTGAGATTTCATCCTTTGTGGGAAAGTCTTGAGGATCCCCTTTGAGATCTAGCCCCGGTAGCGCACTGTATGCTCTTGGAGTAAATAAAACTAAGGAATCATATCTCTTATCCCATACTTCCCCTGCTTCTTGACTTTTATCTAATATGAGGAAGGAATGATTAAACTGCTTTAGGTAATAACCTATTGCGAGTCCGACTTGTCCAGCACCAATAACAATCGTATTGTACATTTCATCACCTCCTCGCGGTATACTATGTGCTTAATTATTATTAAACTATTCAATTCATAGTAGAATTGTGTTTGAACCACACTAGTGTTACTAAACTCATATATATAACCAAATCTAATTTCCCTCTATATATTGACCCAAAGACGCAATAGATTACTCTTTAGAAAGGGGTTTCCCATCTACTGGAAAACCCCTTTTTACTTTATTCTTTAACTCTCATAAGCCTTAAACCATTTAACGCTACAAGTAGAGTTGCCCCCATATCAGAAGCAATAGCAATCCATAGCGTTAACCAACCTGGTATCACTAATAGTAAGGCAATTAATTTAATACCTAGCGCAAAGGTAATGTTAGACTTGATTATATTTAATGCTTTACGGCTTAATTTTACAGTGAACGGTAGTTTTGTTAAATCGTCTCCCATTAGGGCAACATCTGCCGTTTCCAGTGCTGTATCAGTACCTGCACCACCCATTGCAATTCCAACGGTGGAAGCCGCCAGTGCAGGGGCGTCATTGACACCATCCCCGACCATAGAAACGTTACCATACTTGGATCTTAACTGTTTAATATAGTCTAATTTGTCCTGTGGCATTAGTTCTGCCTGAAAGTCCGATACCCCGACATGACCGCCGATGGCATTTGCGGTGGCTTTGTTATCACCTGTAAGCATAATCGTATTTTCGATGCCAAGTTGATGTAGTTTTTGAATGACTTCCTTACTTGATTCACGAACTTCATCAGCTACTGCAATGACAGCAAGTAATTCATTTTCAGTTCCAACAACCATCACTGTTTTTCCTTGGTTTTGAAGTTCCGTAACATTTTCATCTATTTTTTTATTGAAACCTGATCCTAATAATTCTTTAAATAGTTTTGGACTTCCAACATAGTAGATCATTCCATTTATAATACCCTTAATTCCTTTACCAGTAATAGAAGAGAATTCATCAACCACTACATCGGAATAGGAAATGTTTGATTCTTCCGCTTTCTTCATAATTGCCGAAGCAAGAGGATGTTGGGAACGATACTCTAACGCAGTAATAACAGACAACAATTCTTTTTCACTCGTATTATTGTTTAATACCTCAAAATCAGTTACAACTGGAACCCCTTTGGTCAATGTACCTGTTTTGTCAAATGCAATAGCCTTCAAGGCTCCCATTTCTTCTAAATATACTCCACCTTTTACAAGTACACCTTTTTTGGCTGCATTTCCAATTGCTGAAACGATAGAAATCGGAGTTGAAATTACCAATGCACAAGGACAACCAACAACTAACACAGCTAAACCTTGATAAACCCACGTTTCCCAACTTCCACCAAAGAATAAAGGAGGAACGATAGCTACTAATGCTGCAATGACCATGATAATCGGCGTGTAATACTTCGCAAATTTATCGACAAATGCTTGAGACGGGGCGCGTTCGCCTTGTGCTTCCTCAACAAGATGAATAATTTTTGAAATAGTAGTATCTTCTACGAGTTTGGTTATTTTTACTTCAAGTAATCCTTCTTCATTTATCGCCCCTGCAAAAACTTCATCATCAATTGTTTTTTCAACCGGGACTGATTCACCAGTAATAGCAGCCTGATTGACAGCAGAATTTCCGCTTACAACCAAACCATCCATAGCTATCTTTTGGCCGGGTTTTACAATCATTATGTCACCAACAGCAATGTCATCAACGTGTATCATCAATTCCTGTCCATTCCGTCTAACAAGCGCCTCTTTCGGGGCAATGTCCATCAAAGAACGAATCGATTGCCTTGCTCTATCCATAGAGAACCGTTCAAGTGCTTCACTAATTGCAAAGAGAATTACGACAATAGATGCTTCACCCCATTCTCCAATGATAGCAGCACCTATAACAGCCACTGTCATGAGCGTTTTCATGTCAAAATCAAAGTGTAACAAGTTCTGAAAACCAACTTTAAAGAGTGAGAATCCTCCGATTACAATGGATGATACGAATAATAATGAAGTTACAAGATTCTCTTCCCCATTCACAAACTGGGAAAGGTAGCCAAAGACAATCAATAGAGAAGCAAATAATAAAGTGCTATGCTTTTTATGAAATGGCACTTTTTCTTCTTTTTCAACCTCTCTAACCTCTTTAGTTTCTTGTGTAGCTTGCCTTACTGGTTTTTCTGGTGACACTTTTAGATTCTCAAATGCACCAGCTTTTTCCAATTCCTCGATTGTTGCATTACCTTGAACAGAAATTTTAGATGCCCCAAAATTTACTTTTGCATCTTGAACTCCCGGAAGTTGTATAACATTTTTTTCAAATTTACCTGCACAATTTGCGCATGAAAACCCCTCTACACGATATACATTTTCAACTATTTTTGGTTCACGTTTTGGCTTTTCCAGGGCTACTTTTAAATTCTCAAAAGCGCCAGCTTTTTCTAACTCCTCAATTGTTGCATTACCTTGAACAGAAATTTTAGATGCTCCAAAATTCACTTTCGCATCTTGAACTCCCGGAAGTTGCTTAACATTTTTTTCAAATTTACCTGCACAGTTCGCACATGAAAATCCATCTACGCGATATACATTTTTATCCTCTAATGACTTTACTGACTCACTCAACTTCGACAACCTCCTTCTGGTGTTCGAAGGCTAAATTTATAAGCTTCTTTACATGCTCATCATCTAATGAATAAAATACTAATTTTCCTTCTTTGCGGTATTTGGCTAACCCTAAATTTTTTAACAATCTTAAATGGTGAGATGCTGTAGCAGTAGTAGATCCTACAATGTTCGCCACATCGCAGACACATAACTCGTCTTCTAAAGACAAAGCATAGGCAATCTTAACCCTAGTATCGTCTGACAGAGCCTTAAAAACTTTAGCTACGTCCATAGGATTTTGTTTAGTAAGGTTATTTTTAGCTCTGGTTACCTTCTCTTGATTGATATACGTCACTTCACAAATATCTTTTGTCATATTATCCCCCTTATATATTCTAACAAACATTTGAATGATGATTATATTTATAATATATTCTTCTATAAACAAATAGTCAAACAATTATTTGATTAAATTTAAAAAATTATTTTCGACAATTTAATGTAATTCGCCTTTAGTTAATAACTAATTAAAAGTGTTTATAGCCATTTTCTTAATTAATTAAACCAATTTAATATCATACTAAAAGTTCCATTTTCAGACATAATCATGATTCCTAAAATCACAAAAACAATTGGAACAATAATTTTCTCGTATTTTTCTACTGTTTCGGATACACCTTTTACAGCTGATATACGGTGACAGAAATATAATAATACTCCCGCAGCAATATAATAAATTACGATTGTAAAGGCTAATTCAATTGTGTTTAAGGTAGTAAAATAAGGAATATAGACACCCAAATTATCTCCACCGGCTGCTAACATTATGACCGCAACACTAAGTATAAGACTGCTAAAACGATTGGTAGACTCTAAAACTTCTTCATCATCGTCATCATCTTTTTCAAGCAAAACCTTCAAACCGATAAATATTGGAACCAAACCAAGTAATCCAATCCATTGCTGTGGAATTAAAGCAAGGCCAAAAGTTGCTAAAAGGCTAACTACTATAAGTATGGTAAAGCCTAAATATTGGCCTAATACTATGTCTCTAATCGAGCCTTTTTGCTTTTTCATTTGCGCAAATAAAACAACTAAAATTACAATGTAATCAATACTTGTCGCTATGTAAGAGATAACTGCAGATATAATCGTTGTCATTATAGTAATCCCTCCATTCTAAAATATAAGTTGTATTCTCTCACTTCTTAAACCAATTTTGTGAACTCCCCATATTCAAACACACTTTTGAACGCTTTTATTTTAAGACTATGTAACCAATTAGTCAAATGATTGTTTGAATAAGAGGCTTAATATAGGTGCTTTACCCTTTACAGAAAAGCATTTGATTGCTAAATAAGTTTAATCCAATTTACAAATTTTACTGTTAAAATAAAAGCGATAAACAATATAATTAAGAGGATTTTTAATAAAAATTTATGATTACTATTTTTCACTGTGTTTATCTTATCTGCTTGTGCAGGTACAAATGAGGAAGAAAACACAGAAAATGAATTTAATACGGAAAAAAATATGAAAATGGAATCCAATAATGATGATGAAATGGATATGGAAGAACCTGACGAAGATATGGATGGAATGGATTATTCTGGTATGAGCCATTCTAGTTCTGGTGAAGTTCCAGAAGGTTTAGAAGAAGCTGAAAATAAAACGTATGAAGTTGGTAGCCAAGCTATAATTGAATCTGATCATATGACTGGGATGAATGGTGCAGAGGCAACAATTGTTGGAGCATATGATACAACAGTTTATACTGTTTCCTATACCCAAACAACTGATGGGGAAGCGATAGAAGATCATAAATGGGTTATACACGAAGAAATTGAAGGAGCGGGAGAAAATTCATTTGAACCGGGAATCCGAAGTGACCTTAAATACAGATCATATGGAAGGGATGGACGGAGCCTCAGCAGTAATTGATTCAGCAGAAGAAACAACCGTACATATGGTTGATTTTATATCTACTTACTTAGGGGAAGAAGTGAAAAACCATAAATGGGTAACAGAAGGTGAATTATCACCAGTAGAATAATTTTTGCGATTTAAGGACTTGTCCATTAATGGATAAGTCCTTTTTTACTCACCCATTTTTAGATTCTTATATTTTTGTTCATCCATAGTAATTCCCCTCCATTAACTGCCTGAACATTGTATCAAGGCAATTTCGTGTGGGTCTATAGAAATCTTATTAGAATTGGCAATTGTTAGTATGTAATAACCTAAAGAGTTGCGCATGGGAAATTTTATAAAAAGGAAAAGCGTCTTTGTTTAAAAAGACGCCTAAAGTAAGAGGAAAGGTGTTTACTTCATGAGCTAATACCTTAGAATAGTGAGAGACTATCACTTTAATTTTCATTACTAATTTAAAACTGATTTTTGTTAATATCTAACAAATACTATAGGGGTCAAAAGTTATTTTTACAACTTAGATAAATACTCGTTTTAGGTATATTATATTATTTTTATCCTGCACAACAAGATAATTTGGAAACATCTTTATCAATTGAAAGAGCAGCCAATTTTAATCCTTCTGACATTGTTAAATACGGAGCTAGGCTCTCTGTTAAATCTTCAATAGTTAATCCAAATTTTACGGCTAATGTTCCAGCATAGATTACATCTCCTGCATTTTCTGCCACGATATGAATTCCTAATACCTTTAATGATTTTTCTTCTGCTACTAATTTAATTACACCAGTAGTTTCTCTATTTACGATTGCTCTAGGGACAGAATCTAAAGGTAATACGGATATTTTTACTTCATATCCTTTTTCTTTTGCCTGTTCCTCCGTTAAACCAACCGTAGCGATTGAAGGATATGTAAATACAACGCTAGGTACTACCTCTAAATTTAGTTTACGATTCAAACTGCCAATAGCATTATCAGCAACAGTTTTCCCTTCATAAGCAGCTACATAAACGAATTGAGGACCCAATGTGACATCTCCAGCAGCATAGATATTTTTATTATTTGTTTGGGCATATTCATTTATTTTTATCTCATTACAAGACCCAACATTGACACCGGCAGCTTTTAAGTTTAATTCTTTGGTATTGGGTTGTCTTCCTGCAGCAATAAAAAGTTGTTCACTTTCTATAACATTTTGTTTTCCATCTACAGTGACATAAACTTTTTTTATTTCTCCTTTTTGTTCAACTCGTTCTAAAACCGCACCTTTTACAAAATATATCCCTTGTTCACTTAGTGCTTTTTCCGCAACTTCTGAAATCTCTGGTTCATAGCCTTTTAATATTCGTTCGCCTCTTTGTATAAGTGTTACTTCAGAACCCAAATTATGAAACATTTGCCCAAGCTCCAAACCAATGAATCCAGAACCGACAACCGTTAAACGTTTAGGAACCTCTTTTAGCTCAAGTAACGATGTACTTGTCAAATAATCCACTTCTTCAAGACCAGAAATAGGCGGTACAAAAGGAGACGCACCTGTTGCGATTAGGAATCGTTTTGATGAAAAATTTTTCCCATTTACTTCAACTGTATTTTCATCAACAAACTTCGCTTGACCCACAATCAAATCAATTCCATATTCTTCGATTAAATCAATATACTTTTGTTTGCGAAGACCACTAACTAATTCATCCTTTTGTTCCATTAATGAATTTAATTCTACTTTATCGGAAGATGTTTGTAGTCCTGCAAATGGATTTGTTTTAGCCAAGCGATTGATTTCTCCTGCTTTAAGAAGCGTTTTTGATGGAACACAACCAATATTTACACAAGTTCCACCAACTATTCCACGTTCAATCATACCAACCTTTGCACCATATTCGATAGCTTTAATGGCAGCGGAAAAAGCAGCCCCACCTGAGCCAATAATTAGTAAATCATAACCAGCCTGATGATCTAACTCTACATTTTTTTGTAATGAAATTTCTTCTATATCTTTAGGTTGGTATTTTGCTTGCGTAATTACCATTTTTACTTTATCTACATTAACGTCATTTGGTAATTCAAAAACAGATACACCACATCGAAAACTAGTTTCAATGTTTTTAGCACCAATACTAGTTAATGCAATATTAATATGCTGCTCACATCCTGAACAGCTCATCCCCTCGATATTAAGCCGATATTTTTTCATAATTATTCCTCCTAAGTTCTATAAATAATTCAGTAATACTTATCCCTAATCAACAATTAGTGATTCGATAATAGGACAATGATGTAATTCTTTTTGATCTGGGCATCTTCTTTTTAAATCCAGTAGCATAGATTCGATTCGCTTTAAATCTTCAATCTGTTTTCGAACCGCTTTCTCCTTTTGCGATACAAATTCGAACATATTTCGGCAGCGAACCTCATCATTATCAACAACGCCAAGTAATTTATAAATTTCATTTAATGTAAACCCAAGGTCTTGGAGTCTTTTGATAAATTTTACACGCTTAACATTGTCATCTGAATAAATCCTATACCTAGCATTCGTTCGGAAAGGCTCTTGCAATAATCCTTTTTGTTCGTAATATCTAATTGTCTCTTTATTTACACCACATTTTTCTGCAAATACACTGATTCGGTAACTCAAATAATTCACCCCTAGAAACATAATAAACCGTGTACCTTAGTACACGGTCAAGTATATGATTAAATTTTTCTGTTACAACTAACTTGCTATCATTAAAAGACACTAAACATCTTTACTCCTAATAGTTTTTCTTTATAACTTTCGTTTAAAACTCTGATAATTCTTATTCCCGCCAGAAAGATTAAATACCTCTTTAAAACCCATATTTTTTAACACATTCTGGGCAGCATTTCCTGTAACACCTTTATTACAATACGTTACGGTAGGGATATTAGGATCCAAATTCTTCGCTTCATCACGCAACTTTGCCAATGGAATATTTACTGCTCCATCCACTTTCGATACCTCATACTGTTTCGTTGCTCTTGCATCAATAATCTGGAACCTTTCTCCGCTATCGATTCTATCCGTTAATTCTTGTGGGGTAATCAGTTTATTTTTCTTATCTATCGCATTTTGTAAAGCCATCCCAGTGTACATAACGGGATCTTTAGTTGTACTGAATGGTGGTGCGTATGCTAAATCCAAATGGAATAAGTCTTCAGCTTTTGCTTTAAAGGAGATAGCCGTTACGAATACATCGATTCGCTTATCGACTCCATCTTCTCCTACGATTTGCACACCTAAAATTTGGCTTGTTTTTCTATCTGCAATCGCCTTGATTATTAATTCTTTTCCACCAAGGTACTCTGCTCTCGAAGGCTTAATATTGTGTAATACTTCAATATCAAACCCTTCTGTCTTAGCCCCTTTTTCACTTAAACCGGTATAGCCTACCGCTAAGTCAAACACCCTTAAAATTCCTGTACCTAAAATACCGCGGTGTTCCAAATCACCTCCAGTAATTACATCTCCAGCTATACGTCCCATTTTATTGGCTGTAGAGCCTAACGGACGATAAATAGGTTTTCCTGTTATAATTGAAAAGCTTTCTGCTACGTCCCCAACAGCATAAATATCAGACAGATTGGTTTGCATTTTCGGATTTACTTTTATTGCTCCAGATGCACCCAATTCGACACCAATTTCTTTTGCCAGTTTGGTATTAGGTCTCACACCAGTTGCTAAAATAACTATGTCAGAATCAATGACATTGCCACTTTTTGTTTGCACAGCATTCTCTGTAATCACAGTTGCTTCTTCGTTTAATAACAAGTTTACTCCGTTATCTCGGATATGTTCTTCTACACGGGATGCCATATCTTTATCCAAATGCGGCATAATCTGATTGCTACGCTGTACAATCGTTACTTCTAATCCTTTATGAGTCAACTGTTCTGCCATTTCAAGTCCGATGAAACCAGCACCGATGATAGTCACCTTTTTCGGATTATTAGAAACCATAAACGAATTTATTGTTGCTGTGTTTTGGATATTGCGGACATGAAAGACGTGTTTCATGTCTCCCCCTTTAATTGGTGGGGTGGTTGGAGTAGCACCAGTCGCAAAGACCAATGTATCATAATTGTCCTGTTTCGTCTCACTGGTATCTAAATTTTTAACCGTGACTGATTTCTTATCTGTATCTATCCCTATAACTTCATGACGTGTATGAATGTCCACATTGTAACGTTTTTTAAACCATGCAGCACTTCTCGGTGTTAATGTCTCTAACTCATCGACTTCTCCCCCTAAAAAGTAGGGAATTCCACAAATGGAATAAGAGATATCATAGTCTGCATTATATAACGTGATTTCTGCATTTTCATCGTTTCTGCGTGCCTTTGCAGCAACAGATGTACCAGCTGCAACTGAACCAATAATAATTATCTTCATATGTTTATAATCCTCCAGATCTTATCTTGATGTTTATTCTTAGCAGCACTGATCCATTCCTAGTAACACAAATTGCGATCCGTTTGGTGTTTCATCGTCATCTAATGTTAATCCTTCTACAGTATCTTTAACAACCTTATCAATGGCTACTTTAATTCCATCAATTTCTTCCACAATATCGTTTTCTTCAGGCGCATCTAGAGAAATACCTAATTGCGGACCACAACATCCCGCCCCCATTGAATAGAAGCGAATACCTTCTGCACCCTTTTCTTGAAAAATAACCTGTAATTTATTTTTAGCCTTTTCTGTGATATTCATTATAATTCCTCCCCTTATTTTTTAAAGTTGAACAAATTTCTTCAATTGGTCATAGCCTATTTTTACTTCCTTCATCCAAGGGATTAACGCACTATTATCAGCTAATTCTTCTTGTACTTTCTTAATCCATTGCTTTTCCGATGCTGCACGTGCTTTTAATACTTTATCTGTTGTTCCTGTTGCATATAAACTTCGATTGATGACCCACCATTTTGGAGTTAACTCTGCTCGCTTTAAGTCATCCTGCAAGCGTGTTGCCTCAAAAACAGGAGTTGCTTCTGTCAATGTAACAACGACTACCCCTGTCTCTTCTGGGTTACGCAGTCTTGGCAATAACTTTTTCACACTTTCTGGAATTTCACCTGTAGAACGGCTCATTTCCTTGTGATAAGCCTCCGATGAATCAAGTAAAAGCAACGTATGCCCGGTTGGTGCAGTATCGATAACAACAATTTCTTGTTCAGACCTTTCTACTACATCGGCAAAAGCACGGAACACCGCAATCTCTTCCGTACATGGAGACTCAAGGTCTTCCTGTAAGAAGGCAAGTTCGTCATCATTCAATTCACCAGCATTAGTAATTACTTCTTTTTTGTAAGCTTCTACTTCTACTTCTGGGTTAATACTGCTGATGGATAAATTCTCATTAACAGTACCGTTTTGGAACATATATTCCAGATGTGCTGCTGGGTCAGTTGTTGTTAAATGAACTTTATGCCCTTTTTCCGTCAATCCAACTGCGATTGCTGCAGCGACTGATGTTTTTCCAACTCCACCTTTACCCATTGTAAAAATAACACGAGTATTTTTAGATGAAAAATCATCAATTACATCCTTTAGTTCAGAAAGTGGTGCAAGTTCCGTATCCTCACTAGTCTCCTTGAATTCAACTAAAGGTTCATCGCTAACAATTTGTCGAAGACGATCCATACCAATTAGGGAATACGATACAAAAGGCAATGAATAGGTTTGAATTTTTTTCAGTTCCTCTGGTGTTTTCGTTAATGCTTCTTGCTGCCCTTCGTAAAACGCAGTAGATACCTCATCATTTTGGTCATAAGACTGCAATAGTCCATTTATGATAAGCATTTGTTTTTTGATGCCAATCTCTCCAAGCTCTGATGATGCACGGTTAGCTTCAATCAGTGTGGATTCCTCTGGTCTTGCAACTAAGATTAGTGTTGTTTTTTCACCATCAGAAAGGGATTCAACTGCTTTTTGGTACATATCCTTCTTATCATCAAGTCCTGACAATGGACCCAAGCAGGAAGCACCATGTGTTGCTTCCTCCAAATAACCTGACCATGCTGTAGGTAGGGATAATAAACGAAGCGTATGACCTGTTGGAGCAGTGTCAAACAATACATGATCATATTGAGTAAAAATTCTATCATCAGCTAATAAATGAGAGAATTCATCAAATGTGGCAATTTCTACTGTACATGCTCCAGAAAGCTGTTCCTCCATCTGATTGACTACCGATTCTGGAAGTTTATCCCGATATGGTCCAACCGTTTTCTCACGATATACTCTGGCTGCTTCTTCTGGATCAATATTACTCGCAAATAAGTTTTTTACACTTGGAATTCCAACAGGCTCACGAGATAACTCGATTTCAAATACATCCTGCAAATTAGAAGCAGGATCCGTACTGACTAACAAAACCTTTTTTCCTTGATCAGCAAGTGCTACTGCTGTTGCACATGCTACGGACGTTTTTCCAACCCCACCTTTGCCAGTAAAAAATAGATAAGGTGTTTCGACATGCTGTTTCGGATTATAACGTGTATACATTTTAAGATGCTCCTTTAATCGAGTTTTACTGAAACACGTACACAAGGTTTCTGAGTCAATTCCTCCGCACTTACTTCCAACCATTCCGCAAATTCCTCATTGGTTGGATATTCACCGACTTTAACTACTTCCCCATCTAAAAGTATTACTGGAAGTGCATCTGCTCCTTTTTCTTGAAGAACCTGATTTACCGTTTTATTATCTGCAAAAGCTGCAGGGTCATTTGCTAAATTAAATCGCTTGATGTCCACGCCTTTTTGTTCCATTGAATAAACTGCAGAAGCTACTCTTGTTAGGTTTGGATCGACACTAGGTCCACAAACTCCTGTTGAACAGCACATAGCTGGGTCAAAGATTTCTACTTTTTTCATAGGTAATACCTCCAGTCCATTAATATATAACTATATACTTATATGGTATCAGATAGATAAGCCTTGAGTATATTCTCACGGCTTATCTACCAGTCATTCTTCGGTTTCTGCAAATCGTTTAATTCGTTCACCAATTTCGTCCCGAACACGCTGAAATACTTGCCATACTTCCTCTTCCGTACCTTCTGATTTAGCTGGATCATCAAATCCCCAATGTTCTCTTTTTACATGAGCAGGCGTCATTGGACAACTATCCTTTGCATCACCACATAAGGTGACAGCCATTGTTGCGTTATTTAAAAATTCTGGGTCAATAGTTTTCGATTTTTGATCTGTTATATCAATACCAACTTCCTTCATGGCTTTTACGGCATTGGGATTTAATCCATGTGCTTCAATGCCTGCACTTCGAACTTCCCATTCATCTCCAAGATACTTTTTTGCCCAGCCTTCTGCCATTTGACTTCTGCAAGAGTTACCTGTGCATAAGAAATAAATTGTTTTTTTACCCATATAAATACTCCTTTATTAAAATATAGTTAATGTTAAACATAGACCTAGTAACGTGATAAATAAGATTGGTAGCGTTAGAATAATACCAGTCTTGAAATACGTTCCCCAAGAAATCTTAATTCCTTTTTGTGAAAGAACATGAAGCCATACTAATGTTGCTAAAGAACCAATTGGTGTTATTTTTGGACCCAAGTCTGATCCGACAACATTCGCATAAATAAGTGCTTCCCTTAACACACCCGATGTATTTGTTTCTGCGATTGCTAAAGCATCAATCATTACCGTTGGCATATTATTCATAATGGATGATAGAAAAGCAGCAATGAACCCCATTCCAACGGTAGCAATAAATAAGCCTTCTTCGGCAACCATTTGAATGACACTTGCTAGAGCAGTGGTGAGTCCCGCATTTCCTAATCCATATACCACGACATACATTCCGATGGAAAAGAACACAATATCCCACGGCGCTCCCTTAATAGCGTTTTTTGTATTTACTGCGGAACTTTGTCTACCCATAATAATAAAGAAGATAGCAATGGTTCCTGCAATAATAGAAACAGGTATATTGATAAATTCACTAGTAAAGTATCCAATTACTAATAAGCCAAGGACATTCCATGATAGACGAAACATTTTATGATCTTTAATAGCATTTCTAGGTTCGGTTAATTTAGAAACATCATACGACCTTGGAATACTTTTTCTAAAGTAAATCAGTAACACTGAAATCGTTGCAACTAATGAAAATAAATTTGGAATAATCATTCGTGAAGCATATTCAACAAATCCGATACCAAAGAAGTCTGCAGACACAATATTTACTAAGTTACTGACAATGAATGGTAATGATGTTGTATCAGCGATAAAACCACTCGCCATGATAAACGGAAAAATCATTTTTTCTTTGAAATTTAAATTACGTACCATAGCAAGTACGATTGGTGTAAGAATTAACGCTGCACCATCATTCGCAAACAAGGCAGCAACAATCGCACCTAATATACTGATATAGACAAACATTTTTATTCCATTACCCTTTGCAAAACGGGCCATACGTAAGGCAGCCCATTCGAATAATCCAATTTCATCCAAAATTAAAGAAATAAGAATGATTGCTACGAATGCCAATGTGGCGTTCCAAACGATTTGTGTTACTTCGATTACATCACTAAACCCTACGACTCCTACAATTAGAGCTAAAACTGCTCCTCCCATTGCAGACCAACCAATATTTAAACCTTTTGGTTGCCAAATGACTAGGACGAGGGTTGCTACAAATATGAGTATTGCGAGTATAAGCGTTGTTGACAAAATAATACCTCCAATATTAACAACAATTAATTCGTGTACCTTTTTCTTCTAGTTCTTTTATTTTATAGTCCTGACTCGGAAGTTGATCAAGAATTGGTTGAATAAATGAATAATACTCATTATTTTTATTTACTGAGTAGAAAATCCATTGTCCTTTCCTTTCTTCCACTACCAGTCCTAAATCTTTAAGCTTACGCAAGTGTTGACTAACAGCTGGTTGACTGAACTGAAATATTTCTACAAATTCACATACACAACAAGCGTGATTATCCATTAATTTCATCATCGTTAGACGTGTCTTGTCACCAAGCAGTTTTAAAATGTTCGCAGCTTTGTCTATTTCAAAAGATATTTGCAGCATTTAAATCCCCCTTTTTATTATTTATTATGGAATTAGTATATAACTATTTGCTTATATATTCAATGGATTAATACACAGAAACATGAAATTTTAAGAAATCATTTTATTTTACTCCTACTACTATTCTTTAGATTAAAATTCTTATACGCATATATTAATAATTTAAATACTTGATTTGATGCGTTTTTCTAACTTTTTTCCACCGTTCTTGTAATCCAGCAGGCTTTTCTAAAATCCTAGTGTTGAAAACAAAGTCAATTTTATAGTTCTTTTCGAACAACTCTCATGCGGAACATCGTGTTAAAAGGGAGTTAAGGGGGAATTCATCAAATAAATTTGATTAAAAAGGTTGCAATTTAATTTTATGGATAATATACTGTTAATAAATCAAAAAAAATTGATGTATTAGTTGGAGGTGAAATAATGGAATTAATTAAAAAGGTAAATGAATTAGGTGAAGATGAGGCACTTGATTTTTATGAAAATATGTTTAATGCATTAGCTGATAAAATAAGATTAAAAATTATAAATGAAATTAGTAAAAGTCCAAATAAATCTTTGTGTGTCTGTGATTTAGAAGAAAAATTAGAGTTAAAGCAATCAAAACTATCTTATCACTTAAAAAAATTAGTAAATGTTAATATTCTGATTCCAGAAAAACATGGTACATGGAATTATTATAAAATTAATGAAGAACAAATACAGTTTGTCTTATCTGAAGATACTTGTTGTAAAATTTTCTAACGGGTATCTTAGTTATTTATTATATAAATCAACTTTTTTTGATTTATATATCAAAAAAAGTTGATACATAAAATGTAAAGGAGTTATATTTATGACAGATTCAATTTTAGAATTTATAAAAACCTTTTTCATGCTATTTTTTGAATTACTTGCTTTATTTATTGTAGTGAGCTTTATTGTGAGTTTAATTCAACAAGTAATATCAGAGGAAAAAATTAAAAAAATTTTAAGTCGCCCAAACAAAGCTGTTAATTATTTATTAGGTACATTGTTTGGTGCAATTACACCATTTTGCTCCTGTTCAACAATACCCATACTAGCAGGATTATTAAATTCCAAAGTACCATTTGGACCTTCAATGAGTTTTTTAATTGCTTCACCATTAATGAATCCGGTTATGATTTTCATGCTTTGGGCATTGTTAGGTTGGGAAATTGCGCTAGTATATTTTATCGTGCTAAGTATTTTTAGTATTTTAACGGGGCTTATATTTTCAAAACTTAATTTAGCAGGGACGTATAAAGGTGTAACTGTTAAAGGTGATGGCTTTTTCAGTAATAAACAAGGGTCTAGAGTTAAGCAAGCTTTAAATGATGCATGGGCATTTCTTTATCCAATGCTTCCTTACTTATTTATAGGGGTCTTTATTGGTGCATTTATTTATGGATTTGTTCCAGCAGAGTTTATTACAAAATATGCAAGTGGTGACGGAATTTTCTCTATAATGATTGCTTCGGTCATTGGTATTCCAATGTATATTCGTCCTGAAACAATGTTACCTATTGCAGAAGCACTTGTTTCAAAAGGTATGTCAATGGGTACTGTAATTGCTTTAGTTATTGGTGGTGCAGGTGCAAGTATCCCAGAAGTAGTTATGTTGTCTAAACTATTTAAGAAGAAATTTTTAGTTGCATTTATTTCAGCTATTTTAATAGTGGCTATAGGTACAGGTCTTATTGTTAATTTAATTATTTAGGTTTAAAAAGAAAATAGTTGTTGCGCTTGCATCATCAAATCACCCTTTTAAGGAGGTGATATTCATGGCAGAAAAAAAGTCTGGTCTTAAAAAGTTGTTCTCTAAACCCAATTGCTGCAGCATTGAAATCGAAGAAGTCAAACAAACTGAAAACAACAGCTGTTGCGGATCTTCAAAGGAGAACACTAATAAGCAACGGAAAGAGGCTTAATAAGGAAGGTCAAAACTCGCAACTATTGCAAAAGGGCTTCGTTTAGAGGCCCTTTTTACTTTAATTACTCATAGAAAAGGATGATACCAATGATTGTCAATCATGCAAGTATATTGAGTAAAAATACTTTAAATCATAAATTCAACTTATTATAATACCAAACTGGAACCAGCCTAAATTTAATATTGAAATTTAGTTAAAATAAACATTTGATCTATGATTAAAAAGCTATTGAATTCAAATTGAATAATGCCCTCTGTTTTCCCTATGCTCTTATCTCAATGTACAACTATTTAGCAGAGATAAGAACTTTTTAACATGGAAACCAAATTTTTGGCAGGGGCTAAGCTATATAACTGTGGCTTTAAAATAAAGTTTGATTAAAAACAACCCAGAAACTTGCTTTTTTACGTTAATTTAAAGAACCTGTTTTGAAAAAAAGATTGATCATTTTCCAGTGCTAATCTTCCACAATTGGGCGATTGCGGAATGAAAAGAATGCAATAGAAATGTAATTATACTATACTTACTAGTAATTGGATTACATAGTTTTAAGAAGGATTGAATTTTTTATGGGGGTATTAGATAAACTACAAACCTTTATTATATTATTTGCTGTTAGTTTAGGTCTCTTATTAGGACAGGTAAACATCATTGAACAATATGCCGAAAATCTTATTACACCATTTCTATTGTTAATGCTATACGGATTGTTTTTAACAATTCCATTACAACAATTAAAGAAGGCTTTTTCAAATATTAAATTTCTAGGGTCCAGTACGATCATTAATTTTATCTGGACACCAATATTAGCTTGGGGTTTAGGTTCTGTTTTCTTATCTGATTATCCTGCTTTATGGATTGGTTTTATCATGCTTATGGTAACACCTTGTACAGATTGGTATCTAACGTTTACTGGTATAGCAAAAGGAAATGTGTCTCTTTCAACATCTGTTTTGCCGATTAATTTAATTTTGCAAGTCGTACTTTTACCAGTATATTTGTTAATATTTGCTGGAACTATTGAATCGATACCCATGTCAACACTTATAGAAAGTATAGTAATTGTATTAGTTATTCCATTTATACTTGCTCATCTTACACGACTCTTATTAAGAAAAAAATCTGTTTTAAACAATAAGATTATTCCCTTTTTCGGCAATGCCCAAATTTTCTTTTTATCATTAGCTATTATGGCAATGTTTGCTTCCCAAGGTTCTTACTTACTTGTAAAACTAGAAGTTATTTACATTTTAATTATTCCAGTTTTATCATTTTTTGTTATTAACTATGTAGTAGGACGCTTTGTTGGAAGATTTTTAAAGTTTTCTTATGAAGATACGGTTAGCTTAAATATGACGATTATTGCTAGGAATTCACCAGTGTCTTTGGCTATAGCTGTGACAGCATTCCCTGATCAACCTCTTATTGCTTTGGCTTTAGTTATTGGGCCGTTAATTGAATTACCTGTACTTGCCATAGTTTCGCAAGCATTACTTTTCACAAGAAAAAAGGGTAAAAATAAAAGTTATCCTACATAATCTAGGATAACCTTTATTTTATATAACAATCAGGTCCGTTTGTTGGATTGTCTCAATCCATAGATCAATGTAATTGTATCAAACCCTTTTATAAATTATCGAACCTCATTTTAAATTATCAAACTTTATTTCAACAATAACAGTGGATACCGACTTTACACTAAAGGAAAAGGCATTTAGGTGAGGACACAAAAGGAATCGGAAATCGTAACAGATACGATACCGATTCCTTCTATGAAGACTAAATAAATAGCTCACTTCTCACCATTTATTAATTAGAGAGTTTCCAACAATAATGTTTACGAACAGCGCCAGATGGATTAATTATGCCGATGCACAAGTATCAATACGATGATGATTGAAAACAGCTAAATTGAATTTTTAAATCGCCTTCTTTGAATAAATTATATATTTTTGGAAATAATTAAATATGTTAGTGCAACTTGTATTTCAGACATAAAAAATGAGGGAGTGGATACTTCCTCATTTTTTTATGCAATCCCTCCCCTTAAAGCGGATCAATTTTTAAATTTATCAAATACACTTTTCTTTACTAAAAATGTTTGATGATATCCTTTTAAATGAAAACTATCTATTTTTCTCATTTAGAAGAAACGTAATATAAAATCCTACATTGATTCTTCAAACCTTTCATTTATACCACAACATTGAAAATTACCAATAAATATTTTTTGTGTCCATAATGAATTGAACCACAATAATAAGTGCAAAGTGATTTACAATTTCACTTTGAAATTTAATTGTCGATATAAATGATGAATTCGTAATATATTAGCTATGAAAGTTGAAGAATCAAGCATAAAATTTCCTAAAAAAAAATAAAGCATAAAGCTTCCAAACGGAAATTTTATGCTTTACGTCACAAAAACCAATAAAAAAACCACCAATTATGTATTGGTGGAGACGGTGGGACGTGCTATTCCATGCTTTCGTCATGGCACTGACTATATCTTGAACCTGCATAGTCTGATCAGGTTCCTCGGCGTATTATGCAAAATTTAGATTTACTTTCTTAGCAATGAAAGTAGCATTTTGCATCCTAGTACTACCTAAAAAGGTAGCCTATAAGTCGATACACGGCTGTTGGATTACTCCACATACCGCTCGGTATTGCCTTATTACCATAATGGCAACGTAGGTTTCACCGATAAAGCCGAATTTTCACTTATGTGTTACCACATAAGGCGACTATTTTCTAATCGAACCCACGTCCAAGGATATCGCCACTCAGGCGTCTACACGCATAGTTGGTATATTACGCATTCGCTAGCTCTTCTGCCTACCAACAGGCGTCCGAGTAGCTAGTCTGATTAATCTCTTCTACCGATCCACAGACGGAGGATGGTAGCGTAGCCCACTAATAAGTGAGACCCTTCAATCTACCACATGGGCGATGGTAGGAAGGATCCTTTAACAGTGCTTACGCAGCTGCTAAAGAGTAATTGTTTTCTTTGCCAGTTATTATTGGCGATAACGTTTTACGAGACGTAACCTCGACGCGCAACCTGAGCTCGATCTACCCCTGTCGAATCCGTAACGTCCCCATATTAAGAATATAAGGGTCCACGGACAAGAGCAATCTTACTCGCTCTTATTCAATTATAGATGTCCTGCCGATAATTTATATTATACCATAAATTATATGGAATTCAAGATAACTCTCTTGGTAAATTTTAGTTCAATCGATCTTTGATTGCCCGATCCATATCACGCTTGGCCTGTTTCTGTTTTAAATCTTCTCGTTTATCATATTTCTTTTTCCCTTTCCCTAAACCAATAAGGACCTTGGCAAAACCATTTTTAATATAGATTTTCAATGGAATAATCGAATACCCTGCTTGCTGACTTTCTCCAATTAACTTATCGATTTGCTTCCGATGTAATAACAATTTTCGAGCACGAGTAGGCTCATGATTATAACGATTTCCCTGCTCATATGGTGAAATGTGCATATTGTTAATATATGCTTCCCCTTGTTTAATCGTTGCAAAACTGTCTTTTAGGTTAACTCGTCCTGCTCGGATTGATTTTATCTCCGTTCCTTGGAGGACAAGGCCAGCTTCATATGTTTCTTCTATAAAGTAATCATGATTTGCTTTTTTATTTTGCGCGATTACTCTTCCATCATTTTTTCCCATAATCCGTTCCTCCTATTGCTACGTAAAGCCTATTTTAACAAAAAATTGAGAAACGTGCGAATGGTTAGTTAAAATTTTCTAAGAAAGATTGATTATTTCCCAACCTTCAACAGCTGGAATAAGCAAGATCCCAGCTGCATCGGTAAACTTAATCATTTATTCTTCTTCTTTTTACTACCTTTTTTCTTTTTCTTGCCATTTGCTGCTGATTTTTGAGATTTTTTTGCTGTCTTCTTTAATCCACCATTACCACGCTTGGCATTGATGACTTTTTCTTCATTAGAAGGTTTCTTTTTTCTCGGCGACATTCCAACAATCTCAAAGTCAACAGCGCGTTCATCTAGATTGACTTGTGCAACTTTTATCGTGATGGCATCACCTACTTGAAATACATTACCGGTTCTTTCCCCGATCATTGCATAAGCCCGCTCGTCAAAATGATAATAGTCATCCGTTAAATAGCTAACATGCACAAGACCTTCCACCGTATTTGGCAGTTCTACAAACAGACCAAAGTTTGTAACAGAGCTAATCACACCTTCGTACTCTTCGCCTATTTTATCTTGCATGTATTCTGCTTTTTTCAAGTCATCTACTTCACGTTCAGCATCCACTGCAGCTCTTTCTTTTAAGGAAGCTTGTTTGGCAATGACTGGCATCTTATCTTTCCAGTGCTGCCTTGTCTGTTCATCTAATTTGTTTTCGATGAGATAGGTCCTGATTAACCGATGAACAATTAAGTCCGGATATCTTCGGATCGGGGAAGTAAAATGCGTATAAAACTCAGTTGCTAACCCAAAATGTCCGATCCCCTGCGGATCATATTTCGCTTGTTTCATCGAGCGTAACATTAGTTTAGAAATAATCATATCTTCATCTGTTCCCGCTACTTCATCTAAAACATTTTGTAATGCTTGCGGGTGGATTTCATTCGATGTTCCTTTCACGACATAACCGAATCTTGCGATAAATTCAAAGAATGTTTGCAGTTTAGACGGGTCTGGATCTTCGTGGATACGATGAATAAAAGGAACGTCCATCCAGTGAAAATGCTCTGCTATTGTTTCATTGGCACATAACATAAACTCTTCTATTAAACGTTCTCCTACTGAACGCTCTCGAATCACAACGTCTTGTGCTTTTCCTTCGTCATTTACTAATACTTGTGCTTCTTTAAAATCAAAGTCAATCGCACCTCGTCCAAATCGTTTTCCTCTTAATATCTCGGCTAAATCTTCCATATCTTTAAACATAGGCACTAATGCTTGATAACGATCGATCGTTTCCTGATCATTATCAACTAATATTTGATTGACCGCTTTATACGTCATTCTTTCGGTGGTTTTAATGACTGCCTGGAAAATTTCGTGATTGACTACTTCACCTTTCGGACTAATTTCCATATCACAGCCTAATACGAGACGATCAACCTGTGGATTTAATGAACAAATACCATTAGATAAACGGTGTGGGATCATTGGAATAACTCGGTCAACCAAATAAACACTTGTGCCGCGCTCAAAAGCTTCCTTATCAATAGGAGAATCTTCTTTTACATAATGAGTCACGTCGGCAATGTAAACTCCTAATTTGTAATTACCATTGTCCAACCTTTTAACTGTTACTGCATCATCTAAATCCTTCGCATCTGCTCCATCAATTGTAACAATTGTTTCATCTCTTAAGTCACGACGCCCTTGGACATCTTTTTCGCTTATTTCCTCGGAAATATTTTCCGCTTGTTCTAGTACTTCTGGTGGAAAATCGATCGCAATACCATTTTTATAAATGATCGATAAAATATCCATTCCAGGATCATTTTTATGCCCTAGGATCTCCACCACACTTCCTTCAGCACTCATTCGACCTTCTGGATATTTGGTGATTTCAACAATAACTTTATGACCTTCTACAGCGCCTTTTGCTTCTCCTTTCGGTACAAAGATATCATTTGGTATTCGTTTGTCATCTGCGATAACAAAACCGAATGCACCGTTATCTTCATACGTACCGATAATTTCTTTCGTATAACGTTCAATAATCCTAACGACGACGCCTTCCGCTCTTTTTCCATCATCATCACGTCGATCGACACGGACAAAAACCTTATCTCCATTCATAGCAGACGCTAAATCGGCATGATTAATATACACATCCTCCATTCCCTCATCATCCGGGATTAAGAAGGCAAATCCTTTCGCATGCATTTGAATCGTTCCACGGATTAAATTCATTTTTTCTGGTAAGCCATAGCGATTTTTTCGTGTTCGAATTAATTCACCTGATTCTTCCAGATCGTTTAAAGCTTTCATTAATTCTGTAAATTGATCCGCGCCTTCCAATTCTAGAACCTCTTCAATTTCCTGTACCGACAAAGGCTTTGTAGCATTTTCATTAAAATAGTCTCGTATTTGTTGTTGTAATGATTCCATATCGTCACCTCTTTCTCTATTTTCTGCTTTAAAAGTAAGTATATACAGAGATGTCTAGTTCCAGTTGTTTTTCTTATAGTATGGCTATTACCAGTCCAGTGATTCTAAAAATGCAGCCACATCTTCATGTAATTGCTCTTTATCCTTGCTAAATGTAATCGCATGTCCTGCATTTTCATACCATTTAATCTGCTTATTATCAGATTCTACATTTTCATAAATATAATTCGCACTTTCCGGATTAATTATTTCATCATTTGTTGCTTGTACTACGAAAGTCGGTGTGTAAATCATATCTACATTTTCCTTAACACGTGTAATCGACGTTTCAATTTCTCGAAAAAGTTCTTTTGACTCTTCTAATAATTGCTCTACCTCTTCTTCGATTTTGTCATCTTCTTTTCCTTCTAATTGTTTATACTCTTTGGCAAATTTCCGGAAACCTATTGTTAATTGCTGCTCATTGTCAAAGTACATCGGCGAACACATCGTTACTACTCCTTGTAGTGGTGTATTCCCTGCTAGCCGTAAAGCTAATACTCCTCCAAGCGATAAACCTACAACTGCAACCTTTTGATAACCATTATCTTTAAGATGTTGATAAGCTTGTTGAACATCTTCCCACCATTCTTCAGCAGTAACACCTATTAATTCTTCCGGAGACTTGCCATGCCCTCGGTAGATCGGTGCATAACATGTATACCCTTCACCATTTAAATATCTTCCAAGCATTCTCATATCTGCTGAATGACCAGTAAAACCATGTAATAATAATACCGCACGTTCGTCTCCTTCAAACATAAATGGTTCTGGTTGTTTCATCTTCATTTCTATGTAGACTCCTTTCATCAAGCAAGACAGTTGGACTGCCCACATCCTATTAATGTATATTTCCCTTTAATCTTTTTCACATTCCTTTAATGTTTAAACAAAAACATCCTCTGCATTTTTGCAAAGGATGTTTTATTGATGCTATATTAATTTGTCCTTTATTGATTATAATAGATAAGCAATAGCAAAAGTAAGAACAAATAGTAATACACCCGTGATGACTGTTCCACGGTGTAATACTGCATCGACACCTCTTGCTTTTTGCTTCCCGAATAATTGCTCGGCGCCACCTGAAATAGCTCCAGATAGTCCTGCACTCTTTCCGGACTGTAATAATACAAATACGATTAATACGATGGCATCAATAATTAACAAAGTCATTGCAACGGTTAACATGTTGCAAACCCCCCTTAGACGTACAAATACATATTTACAATGTAGCAAAAAGTATACCAAATAGCAAGAGGTTTCTACTAATCATCCCCCTAATGATATAATAAGATGGAATATGAAATAGTGAATGTCCATACAGAGACTGGATAATGTTTGTAGAGCGGACATTTAATCCTTTATTCGAGTCAATTCGGCTTACATTTGCGTTATTTTCAATGAATAGCGGAATAGATGTCCGCATGAACGCTAATTACAGTAATTTTGTCACTAATAACGGAACAAACGTCCGCATTCCACCCAGAATTTATCGGACCAGCTATAGAAAAGGAGCGTGAACAAGGTGAAGAGTGATTCTTTTTGGTTTCGTACGAATGATGACCATGAACTTTTCGTTAAGTGCTGGCAAGGCAGCTCGTCACCAAAGGCAATTATTCAAATTGCTCATGGCATGGTCGAACATATCGAGCGGTATCAGAGCTTTGCGACATACTTAACAGCACACGGATTTACAGTCTATGGTCATGATCATCGTGGACATGGTCACACTGGTGAGCATGCAAACGCACTTGGCTATTTTGCTGAAGCAAACGGGTTTGAGCGTGTCGTACAAGATTGCATCGAACTGACAGAGATGATTGAAGCAAAACATCCACAAGTCCCGATTTTTCTTATTGGACATAGTATGGGATCCTTTATTAGTAGAAGATATATCACGTTAGCACCTGAACGTTTAACAGGAGTTATTCTCGTTGGTACAGGTTTCCAACCAAACGGTTTATTGAAAATTGCCAAACAACTTGCTAAAACAGTCGGCCATATCAAAGGAAAAAATAGAGAAGCAAAATTAATGAATAAACTTACTTTTTTCGGCTATAACAAAAATACAGATAATCAAACGACTTTTGATTGGATATGTTCTGATCAAAATGAAGTTGAAAAATATCAACAAGATAAATGGTGTGGCTTTATCCCGAGCAATCAGTTTTTTTACGATTTATATACTGGATTACAATTAATTCAATCGAAAGATACAACTGATACCATTCCAAAATATCTTCCATTGTATTTTATAAGTGGAAAAGAAGACCCTGTCGGACAATATGGACAAGGGGTAAAAAAAGTAGTTGCATTTTACCGTTCTATTGGTTTGAAACAGGTTGACTATCATTTATATGAAAAGGGAAGGCACGAAATTTTAAATGAAACCAACAAAAAAGAGATATTTCACGATATTGTCACATGGATTGAAAAGCAAATGGCTTGTCACAACTTTACACAATCTTTATAATAAGCATGTTACTTTATAATTTCCCTTGAAATATAACCTATAGAAAGAGTAAAATTAGGTTGTAGTACTATCTAAATATAATTTTATTAGGAGGTTTTTCTTTATGGCAGTAGAAAAAACAGTAACAATCACAGATGAAACAGGAGTTCACGCACGTCCAGCAACAGTACTAGTGAATAAAGCAGGTAGCTTTGCATCTGATATGAACTTAGAATATAACGGGAAATCCATTAACTTAAAATCAATTATGGGTGTTATGTCTCTAGGTATTCCTCAAGGTGCTGAAATCAAAATCGTTGCAGACGGTTCTGATGAACAAGAAGCACTAGACGCAGTTGTTGAGGTTATCAAATCAGAAGGTCTAGGAGAGTAATTCATACATGAGTCAATTAACAGGTATAGCAGCATCTAATGGAATTGCGATTGCTAAAGCTTACAAGCTCGCTATTCCAGACCTTTCTTTTGACAAAAAGAAAGTAGATGATACAACAAGTGAAATTGAGCGCTTAACGAAAGCGTTGGAAGTTTCTAAATCAGAATTAGAAAAAATTAAAGAGCATGCTCGTACCTCCTTAGGAGACGAGCATGCGGAAATTTTTTCTGCTCATTTACTAGTACTAGGTGATCCTGAGCTCATTAATCCAATCAAGGATAAGATTGAGTCAGAACAAGTCAATGCGGAATTTGCATTAGATGAAACAGCACAAATGTTTATTGACATGTTCGAAAATATGGACAATGAATATATGAGAGAACGTGCTGCTGATATCAAGGATGTCACGAAACGAGTTATGGCACATTTATTAGAGGTTTCATTCCCGAACCCTGCCTTAATAGATGAAGAAGTAATTGTCATTGCGGAAGACTTAACTCCATCTGATACGGCACAATTAAATAAACAATTTGTGCAAGGTTTTACAACGAATATTGGTGGCCGTACTTCTCACTCCGCCATCATGGCCCGCTCTTTAGAAATTCCAGCAGTAGTTGGAACCAAAACGATTACAGAGCAAGCAAAAGAAGGCGACATCTTAATCGTCGATGGTATTGATGGTGCAGTCATTATCAATCCAACAGAAGATGAAGTGCAAGAATATCGAAAGAAACAAGAAGATTTTGAAAAGCAGAAACAAGAATGGGCTAAACTGAAAGATGAGCCTACTGTTTCTAAAGACGGTACACATGTTGAATTAGTAGCTAACATTGGAACACCAAACGATGTAGAAGGTATTATCAACAATGGTGGTGAAGGTGTTGGTTTATATCGTACTGAATTCTTATACATGGGTAAAAATGAACTTCCAACAGAAGATGAGCAATTTGATGCTTATAAATCGGTATTGGAACAAATGGGAGACAAGCCTGTAGTCGTTCGTACACTGGATATCGGTGGAGATAAAGAGCTTCCATATTTAGAATTACCGGATGAAATGAACCCATTCCTTGGTTATCGTGCCATCCGTCTTTGTCTAGAACGTGATGATATTTTCCGTACACAACTACGCGCACTACTTCGTGCAAGTACATACGGAAATTTAAAAATTATGTTCCCAATGATTGCAACACTGGATGAATTCCGTCAAGCGAAAGCTATTCTATTGGAAGAAAAAGAAAACTTGACGAATGAAGGAACAGAAGTATCAGAGAATATCGAAGTTGGTATTATGGTTGAGATTCCTTCCACTGCAGTTATTGCACGTCAATTTGCCAAAGAAGTTGACTTTTTCAGTATTGGAACAAATGACTTAATTCAGTATACATTAGCAGCTGACCGTATGAATGAACGAGTAAGCTACTTATACCAACCATATCACCCAGCAATCCTTAACCTTGTCAATAATGTGATTGAAGCAGCACATGCCGAAGGTAAATGGGCTGGAATGTGTGGGGAAATGGCTGGTGATTCCATCGCCATTCCGATTCTACTTGGATTAGGTCTTGATGAATTTAGTATGAGTGCAACATCCATCTTGCCTGCTCGTACACAAATTAAAGACCTATCGAAAGAAGAATTGGCTTCATACAAGGATCAGCTTCTAAGTATGGATACAGCAGATGAAGTAGAAGCATTTGTCCGTGAAAAAACGAATCAATAATCGCGAAAGCGACTCAGAATTTTATTCTGGGTCGTTTTTTTAATTAATTATAAGGAAAGTATATAACCATTGATATCACAACTTTTATAAGCAAGTATGATAGGAAAAGGTGATTCATCACGTATATTTTAAGAAACAAGAATAGTTATACATATGGAGTTGCTGTTTTGAAAGCTAGCTAGTGCAAGTCAACCGCTCCGGCTGCCCGCTTCCCTTTCCGTGGGGTTTTACCTTCAGCTAACTTTTCCAAGCAAAAACCGCTTGAAAAAGTGGATCTTCAGGTAAAACAGTTCCCACAGGAGTTGAAGCGGGCGGCCTTCGCTATAAAGCAGCGCTACAACGTATGTGACAGCTTACTTTTTAAGGTTTTATACAATGTGAAATAAAAGACGTAATGTCCATACGTTAAAACAATGTAGAACGTTATTTAGCGTAGGCGTCCACTTCGACTCCTGTGGGATCAGCGTGATCTGAAGATCCACTTTTGTAAAGCGATCTTCTTTACAAAAGTTAGCTGAAGACACGCCCCACGGAAAGCGGAGTGGGCAAGCCGTAGCGGTTGTTACGCCCAATATCCATCTCAAAATAACTACTTTATACCATCGATCTATTATTTTGGTCAATGAAAAGGACCGGGTGGGCTTTCCCGTTTTATCTTATGTATGTGCTACTTTCATTAAAATAAAGCGCATACATGAATATCCTACCAAGTATTCTAATACGAAATAGTAATAATTGCAATCGTTTTCTATTTAATACAGTGCTAGCCCTCCCCACTTCAAGCTTCAAGTAAATCGAGGAAGCTCAAAGTGGCGGATAAAGAGATGCTAACACCCTGTTAAGTTTCGCTAGTGATCAATGGGTTAAATCCCGCACTGATCATAGTCTCACTTTATTTGATCGATTCATTAACCATAAGAAATAAGGTGCTCCGATGATCGCTACTATAATTCCTGAAGGGATTTCTTTAGGCACTAATAGCGTTCTACTTAATACGTCAGCAACCATGAGAATGACACCACCTAACAATGCTGTGGTGAAAAACAAATGCTTATGTGCCGGACCTAACAACAAACGAGCAACATGTGGTGCAATTAACCCAACAAATCCTATTGTACCAACCGTTGCAACACTTGCAGCTGCTACAACAGAAGCTAATAATGCTAAATAAAACCGCGTCTTCAATACCGATAACCCTAACCCTTTTGCTGTATCATCTCCCAGTCCTAATGTATGAATCCGGTCACTGACTAAATAGACAATGGGGACAAGAATGATCAGTGGTCCAACTAAATAATATACCAATTCCGACCAACTTTTTGCATAGGTCGTGCCAGATAACCAAGTTAAGGCAGATGCTACTGCCATATCTGAACGAACTATCATAATTTGAATCACAGCTGAACCAAATGCAGATATACCGATACCAAGTAATGCTAACAAAGCCGGCTGGAATTCGGCACGATAAGCAAGGACCATAACAACTATAAAGGCTACAATTGCACCAATAAACGCACCTAACGGAACCCATACGGCCGAAATAGAACCAATATAGAGGAAAATTAATGCTCCTACACCAGCTCCTGATGTAATACCAATTACAGATGGATCTGCTAGTGGATTACGTAATACCCCCTGAAAAATATAGCCACTAATCGCTAACAACACACCACTTACTGCAGCAACTAATAACCTTGGTAGTCGTAAATCAAGCACCATATTTTTAATAAAATCATCATTGTTTAAAAAGAGCGCCTGAAAGGTCTGAATTAATTGGATACCATTATTTCCAGTAGAAATACCGACAAATAAAATCATTACTGCAATCAAACTAAGGATGAGAATTCCCCATTTTTGGATCACTGGCGAATTAATTTGCCCTGCTAGTATACCTGTATCCTTGCTACTATATTTCTTGTTTTGCTTATTCATAATTAGCCAGATTAACCACGGAGCACCAATAAATGCTGTAATAGCTCCTACAGGCAACTCGGAAAAAGACGGATCTAATATTCTAGCAAGGACATCAGCACCTATTAAGACAACTGCTCCCCATAAAAAAGAAGCTAAAATGACTACATAATGCTTTTGAAAACCTAATAATTTAATTAGATGAGGTGCAATCAACCCGACAAACCCGATCGGTCCAACCACACTGACGGTTACTGAGGTGAGAAAAACAGCAATTATTACCGTGACGATTCTGATTCGCTGTACTTTTTGTCCTAAGCCAGTCGCTACTTCTTCTCCCAATTGAAACAAGTCTAAAGATTTCGCAATCCATAAAGAGCCTATAAGTCCAAATATGATAAAAGGTAAGGCAAATTGTACACCTTGCCAGTTATTTTGCACGAGTGTTCCTGATCCCCATAAAAATAGACCAGCTGTCTCATTTTCAAAAAAGATCTGTAATAGCGAAGTAAAAGCGGAGAACATCATCGTAATAACCATGCCCGCTAATACCATTTTGACAGGATTCGCATTAGCCACACCCGCCAACGTATATACAAGAACTGCTGTTAAAATACCGCCTAGAAAAGCAACTAATAAGCCACTCCAACCACTTGTTGCTGAAATAAATACACTAGCAAATACGACCGCAAAATAAGAGCCAGAATGAATCCCCAAGGTACTGGCAGATGCTAACGGATTTTTCGTTATCGTTTGCAAAAGCACTCCAGACACTGCTAATGCGCCACCTGCCAATATACCAATAACTGCTCGTGGCATGCGTAGAAAACGAACGGTATGGTGTTCCAACTGATCTTCCGGCCAGAAAATTGCATTAAAAATAGTAGAGGGCGCAATCGAGACACTACCTTGATTCATATGTATAAATAATAAGAAAAGCAAAAGGACGGTTCCACCACCAAAGGTCAGAACCGCTCTTGCTATATAACTCTGTTTTGACATCCGTTATCACTTCTCTTGTTTTAATGCTTCCTTAATTTGATTCGCAAAAACTTCGGCAGATAATGGACCACCAAATGTCCATGTATCACCTGGCAATTGATATGTTCGATCTTCTTTCACAAATGCAAGCTCTTCCCACGCAGGATTCCCTGCCAATTGATTAGTGAAGACATTATCATCTTCCTGCACAATATAGAAGAAATGAGCATCTTGAGCAGTCTGTAATGATTCTACACTAGTTTCATCAAAACCGTAAAGTTGGAACCCTTCTGACTGGTAGGCATTTTCCAAACCGATTTTAGTCATAATTTCCGTTGCCATCGCATTATCTTTAAATAATCGAATAACAGGAGAGTTATCAGAGCTATATGCCTGTGATAGTACAAAATCAGTATTCTCTATACCTGCTTCCGCAATTTCTGCTTCGATATCCTGATAACTTTGATCCAATTCAGTTAAAATTTCGTCTGCTTGCTCTTCTTTTTGAACAAGTTTAGCCATTTCCTTGAAAGTAGCTTCCATTTCTTCATATTGTGTACCTTCTCCTTCGTCAGGATATGGATTATAAGCTAATGTTGGTGCAATATCTTCTAAACTGTCCATAATCGCTTCATGACGATAATTAGCAGTAATAATAACATCTGGATCTAAGGCATGTATAGCTTCCAAATTTGGTTCCTGACGAGTCCCTACATCTTCTACTTCCTCATCTAATTCAGGTTCTATGTTAACCCATGATTGGTATCCTTCGATATCAGCCATACCCACTGGTTGCACACCAAGCGCCAATAAATCTTCCGCATAAACCCACTCTAATACAACAATACGTTTTGGCACTTCATCAAATGTATGCTCTCCATGAACGTCTGAGACAGTAATAGCACCACTCTCTGCAGCTGCTTCATCCTCTGTATTTGGTTCTTCCTGATTTTGCTCCTCTTCTGTTTCACTGTTGTCAGTTCCACAAGCAACAATAAAGATACTAACGAGCAATCCCAGCATTAATAGCAATAGTCCCTTTTTCATAAAAAGTTTGTCCCCTCTCTTATGTATTTATTCTAATTGAAAAAGATTATCATTTACAACCACATTCATATTACACTCCCATCTGTAAACTGTCAAGAAGAATTTGCATTGCTCACAACATAATAGGTATCATGGTAGCTAAGCTTTGATTATATGAACAGAGGTATAATACCAGGAAAAGTACTGAATGTAACTGTAAGATTTCCCGGTAAAACCGGCTTAACCGGGAAATAGGTCGATAAAACTGAAGGTTTTTACCGATAAAACTGTTTTTAACGGAAAATCTATCAAATAAAATCAGGGATTTTTCCATTAATAAAATGACCGACAGATCGAGGTTAGTCGGGGTTGTGGGAATTAACTTCTGCAGCTCGAAACCAACTAATGTACAAATTTTATACATTCTAATCCTAAAACAAAAACAGCACCTCCTATTGGGGTGCTGTTTTAATCATGCTATTGCTTATTTGTTTAAGTTGTAGAATGCTGTCTTTCCAGCGTATTTTGCTGTTCCTACTAGTTCGTCTTCGATACGAAGTAGTTGGTTGTATTTCGCAACACGGTCAGTACGAGATGGAGCACCTGTTTTGATCTGTCCAGCGTTAGTTGCAACAGCGATATCTGCGATTGTTGCATCTTCTGTTTCACCAGAACGGTGAGAAATAACTGCTGTATATCCAGCGCGTTTTGCCATTTCGATCGCTTCGAAAGTTTCTGTTAGTGTACCGATTTGGTTCACTTTTACAAGGATAGAGTTACCTACACCTTGCTCGATACCTTGTGCAAGACGTTTTGTGTTTGTAACGAATAAGTCGTCTCCAACTAATTGTACACGGTCACCGATACGGTCAGTAAGTAGCTTGTGACCTTCCCAGTCGTTTTCATCTAAACCATCTTCAATAGATACGATTGGGTACTTGTTGATCATTTCCTCATACCACGCAACCATTTCTTCAGAAGTACGAACAACGCCTTCTCCTTTAAGGTTGTACTTGCCATCTTCATAGAATTCAGAAGATGCTACGTCCATTGCAAGCTTCACTTCTTCTCCTGGTTTGTATCCAGCAGCTTCGATTGCTTCAATGATTGTAGAAAGTGCTTCTTCATTTGATTTTAAGTTTGGTGCGAAACCACCTTCGTCACCAACACCAGTGTTGTAGCCTTTTCCACTTAAAACTTTTTTCAAGTTATGGAATACTTCTGCACCCATGCGAAGTGCTTCACGGAATGTTGGAGCACCTACAGGCATAATCATAAATTCTTGAATATCTACGTTGTTATCTGCATGCTCTCCACCGTTAAGGATATTCATCATCGGTGTAGGAAGTGTTGTTGCGTTGAATCCACCTAAGTAAGTGTATAAAGGTACTCCTAAGTAGTCAGCTGCTGCATGTGCTGCTGCCATAGATACACCAAGGATGGCATTCGCACCTAATTTTCCTTTGTTTTCTGTACCATCAAGTTCTAATAGTAGTTGGTCAATCACAACTTGACGAGTTACGTCGATACCTAATAATTCAGGTGCAATTACTTCATTAACATTTTCTACAGCTTTTAAAACACCTTTTCCTAAGTAACGGTCTTTATCACCATCACGTAATTCAACTGCTTCGTGTTCACCAGTAGACGCACCACTTGGAACTAGTGCAGAACCGAATGCTCCTGCTTCTGTGAAAATTTCAACTTCAACTGTTGGGTTACCACGAGAATCTAATACTTCGCGTGCATAAACATCTGTAATGTAAGGCATAATTTAAAACTCTCCTTTATAATATTATTTTTGAATAAGGCTTTCGCCTGTCATCTCTTTTGGTTTTTCTACGTTTAATAAATCTAATAATGTTGGTGCTAGATCAGCTAGAATTCCACCATCACGCAACTCTACACCATCTTTTGTCACGATGACTGGCACCGGATTGGTTGTATGAGCTGTCATTGGATCACCATCAAGTGTAACTACTTCATCAGAGTTACCATGGTCGGCTGTAATAATCGCTTGGCCGCCTTTTTCAATGATTTTGTCAACCACTTTTCCTAGACATTCATCAACGGTCTCGATTGCCTTAACTGTCGGCTCCAGCATACCAGAGTGACCGACCATATCTGGATTGGCAAAGTTTAAGATGATCGCATTTTGCTCATCTTTATCCAACTCTTCTAATAGGGCATCTGTAACTTCATATGCGCTCATTTCTGGCTTCAAGTCATATGTTGCCACTTTTGGTGAATCGATTAATATACGCTTTTCACCAGGGAATTCTTGCTCACGCCCCCCACTCATGAAGAAAGTAACGTGTGGATACTTTTCCGTTTCAGCAATACGTAATTGATTTAGATCATTTTGTGCTAAGACCTCACCAACCGTATTATCCAAATTAACTGGTTCATAAGCAACATAACCATCGACTGTTTCACTGAAGTTTGTTAAACAAACGAAATGAATATTCTTTGGTGCCTTGTCACCACGGTCAAAATCACGGAAATCTTCATTCGCAAATGTACGTGAAATTTGGATCGCACGGTCTGGACGGAAGTTATAGAAAATCACGGAATCTTCATCTTGAATCGTAGCTTTTGGCTCCCCATTCTCATCTGTAATCACAGACGGAATGACGAATTCATCATAGATTTCATTTTTGTATGAATCTTCTACAACTTCGAACGGATCGGTATATTTAGGTCCTTCTCCATATACCATCGCATCGTAAGACTTTTTAACACGATCCCAACGCTTGTCACGATCCATGGAATAATAGCGTCCAGAAATCGTAGCGAACTCTCCGACACCATATTCATTCATTTTTTCTAAAGCTTGTTCAATATAGATTTTAGCTGATTTTTGATCAACATCACGACCGTCTAAAAAGGCATGTACATATACTTTTTTTAGACCTTTGTCTGCAGCAAGCTTTAATACTGCATACATATGCTCAATATGACTATGTACACCACCATCAGACAACAGTCCGAAAACGTGCAGTGCTTTGTCATTTTTCTTCGCATGTTCTACTGCATTTAGTAATACTTGATTGTCGAAGAAGTCGCCATCTTTAATTGATAAATTAACACGAGTTAAGCTTTGATACACAATACGACCGGCACCAATATTTAGGTGGCCAACTTCTGAGTTACCCATCTGTCCCTCTGGAAGACCAACCGCTTCTCCACAGGCAGTCAATTGGCTTGTTGGGTATTGGTTCCAGTAACGATCAAAGTTTGGTGTATTAGCTTGTTTTACTGCATTTCCTTTTTCTTCATCTCTTAATGCATAACCATCAAGAATGATCAGTGCTGCTAGTTTATTCTGGCTCATTTTGTACCAGCCTCCACTAGCTGTAAGAAGGAATCAGCCTCAAGACTTGCACCACCTACTAATGCCCCATCGATATCAGATTGTGCTAATAATTCGTCCACATTAGCTGGTTTGACACTTCCACCGTATTGAATACGAACAGCGTCAGCTGCTGCAGCAGAAACCGCCTCTGCTACGACTTTACGGATATGTGTACATACTTCGTTAGCTTGTTCAGAAGTAGCTGTTTTTCCTGTTCCAATTGCCCAGATTGGCTCATAAGCAATAATCGTTTCTTTAACCTGCTCTTCTGAAAGGCCTGCAAGTGCTGCTTTTACTTGCTCTTCCACGACAGTCATCGTTTGATTTGCTTCACGTTGTTCTAGTGTTTCACCAACACAAACAATTGGTACTAAGTTATGAGCAAAGGCAGCATGAGCTTTTTTGTTTACTGTTTCATCTGTTTCAGCAAACATTTCACGACGCTCAGAGTGTCCTAGCACTACGTATGTTACACCAATGTCAGCAAGCATACTTGGGCTTACCTCGCCAGTAAATGCACCACTTTCTTCAAAATGCATGTTTTGTGCTGCAACCTCTAGGTCGGTTCCTTTTGTTTTTTCTACTAATGTTGGTAAGTAAGGAAAAGGTGCACAAACTACAGATTCTACCTTGTCATTGCTAGCTACTTTGTCTTTGGTGTCTTCGACAAATTGTACAGCTTCACCTAGTAGTTTATTCATTTTCCAGTTACCTGCAATTACTTTTTTACGCATGTTCTTCACCTCTCCTTTGATTACTTGTCTGTTAGTACACTAACACCAGGCAGTTCTTTACCTTCCATAAATTCTAAGGAAGCACCGCCACCAGTTGAGATGTGGTCCATTTGCTCTGCGTAGTTAAATTTCTCAACTGCTGCTGCAGAATCTCCACCACCAATTACAGTATAACCTTCTGTTTTACTTAGTGCATCTGCGACAGCTTTTGTACCATTAGCAAATGTTTCTAATTCGAATACACCCATTGGTCCATTCCAAATAACAAGCTTAGAATCGCTAACAATATCTGCATATTTTTTGCGAGTTTTTGGCCCAATATCCAATGCTTCTAAATCAGCTGGGATCGAATCAATATCAACGATTTGCGTATTCGCATCATTTGAGAAATCATCGGCAACAACAACATCTTCAGGCATAACAAAATTTACACCTTTGTCTTTAGCTTTTTGCATATATTCTTTCGCTAATTCGATTTTATCTTCTTCTAATAGTGATTTACCAATTTCGTGTCCTAACGCTTTAACAAACGTATAGGCAAGACCACCACCGATGATCAAATTATCGACTTTGTCTAATAAATTATCGATCACACCGATTTTATCTTTTACTTTAGCACCACCGATAATTGCTGTAAATGGACGGTCAGGATCAGACAATGCTTTCCCTAACACTTCTAATTCTCTCTCTAAAAGGAATCCTGCTGCAGATGGAATATGTTCTGCAATACCTGCTGTTGAAGCATGTGCACGGTGTGCTGCACCAAATGCATCGTTTACGAAGTAGTCTGCAAGGCTTGCGAATTCTTTTGCTAGAGCTGGATCATTTTTCGTTTCTCCAGGCTCAAAACGAACATTTTCAATTAATAACAGGTCACCGTCGTCTAGTTGGCTTACTGCTTGGTTTACTTCGTCACCATATACTTGATCTGTTTTAATCACAGATTTGTTGCTTAGATCGCTTAGACGTTTGGCAACTGCATCCATACGTAGTTCTTCGACAACTTCTCCACCTGGACGACCTAAGTGACTGGCAAGGATAACCTTTGCACCTTGTTCTGATAAGTATTTAATAGTTGGTAATGCTGCTTTAATACGTGTATCATCTGTAATTTCGCCGTCTTTCATTGGCACGTTAAAGTCAACACGACAGAATACCTTTTTACCTTTTACGTCAATGTCTTTAATCGTTTGTTTGTTCATTCGAATGAACCTCCTTAAGGACTTGAATATTGCTATCTCGATGGTAGGATGTATGAGACCCACCGTTTAACCTCGTATGAACTTCAGGCAAAAACGGGAGGAGGATCAATCCCCCTCCCGTTCATTTGTTAAGCTTATAGTCCTTGTTTTTTAAGATATGCAGCTAAGTCAACTACACGGCTAGAGTATCCCATTTCATTGTCATACCAAGATACTACTTTTACCATGTTACCTTCCATTACCATTGTAGAAAGTCCATCAATAGTAGAAGAGTTAGTGTTTCCGATATAGTCAACAGATACTAATGGCTCATCAGAGTATCCTAGGATACCTTTTAAGTGACCTTCTGCTGCTTCTTTAAGTGCACCATTTACGTCTTCAACCGTTACTTCTTGATCTAGTTCTGCAACAAGGTCAACTAGTGAACCGTCTGGAGTAGGTACACGCATAGCCATACCATTTAATTTACCTTCTAATTCTGGTAATACTAGAGATACTGCTTTTGCAGCACCAGTAGTTGTTGGAATGATATTTTCAGAAGCTGCACGAGCACGACGATAGTCTTTGTGTGGTAAATCTAGAATTTGTTGGTCGTTAGTATATGAGTGAATAGTAGTCATCATACCGCGTTTTAGACCGAACTTATCGTTTAATACTTTAGCATATGGAGCTAAACAGTTTGTTGTACAAGAAGCGTTAGAAATTACGTGGTGTTTTGCTGGATCGTATTGATCTTCGTTAACACCCATAACTACTGTAATATCTTCTTCTTTTGCAGGTGCAGAAATGATAACTTTTTTCGCACCAGCATCTAAATGTTTAGCTGCTGCATCACGTTGTGTGAAGATACCTGTAGATTCAACAGCGATTTCTACGCCAAGGTTACCCCATGGTAAGTTAGCTGGGTCACGCTCAGAAAGTACTTTAATTTCTTTGCCACCTACAACTAGAGAATCTCCATTAACAGAAACTTCTTCTTCTAGTTTTCCGTGTACAGAGTCATATTTAAGTAGATGTGCAAGCATATTCGCATCAGTTAAGTCATTAACTGCTACTACTTCTACCTCATCATTTTTTAAAGCTTGACGAAAAACGTTACGACCGATACGGCCAAAACCATTAATACCTACTTTTACTGCCATGCTTAATTCCTCCTTAAAGTATCCTTTATAATTTATATTTAAAGGGATGAACCCTTTAACAACTCTTGTGCTGCCGCTTCGTCTGTGATCAATACATTACTTTTCCCTTGCTTAAAGTAAGATTGAATGGCTTTTGCTTTCGAAGAACCACCAGCTACAGCAATAACATATTGCGCTTGTTCGAGTTCCTCTAATTGCATACCTACAGTGCGTACCTTATAAACGACTTCTCCTTGCTCATCAAGGTAATAGCCAAAGGCTTCACTCACAGCGTTACCACTTCTTAATTTATTTAATACTTGTTCAGAAGCTTTACGGCGTTTTGCCATCGTAAATGCGTCACCAATACTGTGCAAGACTATTTTAGTTTCATGAATCATTTCTAAAATATCCTTAATAGCTGGTTCTTCAATGATGGAATGGTATGTTTCTTCACTTAACGGGTCAGGAACATATAACATCCGATAATTACCATTTGCTTTTTTAGCCATCTGTGCACAAATGGTATTAGCTTGATTTTCTACTTGTTCTCCTAAACCGCCTCTTGCTGGAACAAACGTACAATTCGCAGCATGTTTTAATGGTTTCATCTGATTAGCTACTTCCGCCATCGATGTGCCACCTGTAACTGCTATTGTTTGATTGGAAGTTAATATGGAACTTAAAAACTGCACACATGCTTTCCCCATGTCCTGCTTTACAGATTGTTGTGTGTCACTATTTCCCGATACGATAATGACATGCTCCAATTGTAATTTATCCTTAATTTGAGATTCTAAAACACGAAATTCGGAAATTTCACTCATAAACGAGGACAACTTCTCAATAATCGTATCCCCTTCATCTGTAACCTGCATTCCTTTAGAGGTTACCATTATAAAACCATGCTTGCTTAAAAACTCAATCTCACTACGAACAACTCGTTCTTTTAGTTTGATATTGTCAGCTAAGCTACGGCGTCCGATTGGTTGCATCATTTGTATGTAATGAAGTATTTTGTATCGTTTCTGCATGATATCGAGTAAATCTGGGTACAATTTTTCTTGAATATCTAATAAATCCTTCAATCGGAAACGCTCCTTTATCATTTACCGGGGAGTTTTTGTCCCTCCTAGTCGCATTTCGTCCCACTTAGAACAAAAAAATAACTTCCATAATTATTGTATCAAATGGCTTAACATCTCTCAACTATTTTCTGAATTATTTTTCTTCTTTAGATAACTTTCGATCTTTTTCATGTCGACTAGCTCCATATCGACAATCGTATCTTCATGTTTAATGACAGGGATCATGAGATGATAAGCTTCTAGCAGTACATCATCATTATAAATATTAATTTCTTCAATTTCAAATAAATAGTCTTGTTGCAGCATCTCCAATGTTGCTTTCGCCTGGTCGCAAAGACTACAATTTTTTTTCCCGTAAAGTTTTAATTTCATCATTACCACCCCTTGACTTTATTAGAAAACCTCGACAAAACCTGCTCTACGTAGAAGTGGTAGATAAAAACTGCGAAGTATTAAAAGGTGAAAAAGTGCGGCATTCTCCCATTCTGATTAATGATGAGTGCTCACATGCGCTCCGGCAGAATACTGCGCTTTCCGTGGGCTCGGCTTCAGCTAACTTGGTGAAGAAAGGCACTTCACCAAGTGGATCTTCAGCTCTCGCTGTCCCACAGGAGTCTCCGTATTCTGCCTACGCTATGATAGATGTTCTATCTTATGAAAGTGGAGATCCATAGGAAGTCATTCGATAGGTTCCTCTTGTAAAAATCAGAACTCTACACTAAGCAGAGGCAAGATACGCAGACTCCTACGGGAACAGCGCAAGCCGAAGACCCCGTGATGCACCTGCATCTTCTAGTAACGCTTCGAAGTGGCTTCCTCGGTGCAAGGGAGCAAAGAAGATAATTCCAAGTAGTTCCCTGGCTAAGGCCGTGCCCGTGGAAAGCAAAGTATCTTGCCGGAGCGAATGGTAGCACTCATCAAAATTGAGAAATGGATGAAGGCAGATCTAAAAAGTATAACTTCGTAGTATATGTTTCTTGTGTACCAATCTTTAAACTTTCAGATTTTATCAGGAAATTCCGTGTGATTATTTTATAGCTTTCATTCCTGTATCGATCATTTCCTGAATCACTTCTGCTGATTGGTGAAGTTGTTGATTTTCTTTCTTTGTCAGTTCTAATTCTATTACTTCACGGATGCCATTTTCATTTAGCAGTACTGGCACACCTAGATAGAGATCATTCAATCCGTATTGTCCCTCTAATTTTGCGGAAACAGTTAAAATGGCGTTTTCGTTGTTTAAAATCGCTTTTGTTAAGCGGACCAATCCTAGACCTATACCGTAATAGGTTGCTCCCTTTCGTTCAATAATATGATAAGCTGCATCTCGAACGTTCTCAAATATCTCTGTCATGGCTTGATTTTGATAAAAGTTATCGATACCTGCATATTGACTTAAAGGTACACCACCTATTTGTACATGACTCCAGACCGGCAGTTCCGAATCACCGTGCTCACCAATGATATAAGCATGTACATTACGTGGATCGACTTCAAAGTGTTCTCCTAATAAATAACGGAAACGTGCAGTATCCAGGATCGTTCCAGAACCTATGACACGCTCCTTCGGCAAGCCTGATATTTCTCTTGTCAAATGTGTTAAAATATCCACCGGATTGGTCGCAACTACAAAGATGCCTTGGAAGTCAACATCCATGACTTTTTCGATAATACCTTTAAATATTTTTGCATTCTTCGTCACAAGATCTAACCTAGTTTCACCCGGTTTTTGATTGGCACCTGCTGTAATAACAACTAAATCTGCATTATGGCACTCTTGATAATCTCCTGCTTTGATACGCATCGGATTACCAAACGCCATGCCATGATTTAAGTCACGTGCTTCTCCCTCTGCTTTTGCTTGATCCAAATCGATCAGGACTAATTCATTAACAACACCTTGATTTAATAGCGCATACGCATAACTAGTACCGACTAAGCCTGTTCCAATAATAACTACTTTTCTTAATTTCGTTTTACGTATTGCCACAAAAAACCATTCCTTCCATCCAAAAATGGGATATAGTTATACTATATCCCATTTTCACTACTTATGAAACAATGATATTCGAAAATTATGTGAATAGTTGAGCAATAACTTCTTCTGCGCCCAAAACTCCTGATGTCGATAATCCGTAAATATAACTCTTCCGGATCGAAATAGCATCAGCACCTTGTTGTAAATAGCGGTTTAATTCATCTTTTGACTTCACTTCTGCTTCAACAACAACGGTTAATTTTTCACTTGCGATAATATTAATCTGTTCTAGTAATTCCAGATTAGATGCATTAATATTGGACAAGATAATCCCATCAACTTGCTGTTCCAGACTTGAACGAACATCATCTAATGATAAGTCTCCATAAACAAAGATCGGTAAATTTGTAAATTGTTTTATATATTGAATCTCTTCCCACTTAATAGAGCGTTTTTGATATTCTTGTGCCACTTGTTCTGCCAGTGGGCTTTTATTTGCATAATTTTTCTTAGCAAAAATTGGATCTACAACAAAGTTGGTAGTTCCTTTCACTAGCTGATCTGCTTTTAAATGAATTTCATCTTTGGATATAGATAAAATAATTGCCTGATAGCCTGCTAGTTCAGCACGCTGAATAAAATGTTTAGTAAGTTCTAAATCTTGAAAAATATGAGCTTGGAACCATAGTTCACTACTTGGAACAGCATCTCTAATTTCTTCAATGCTATAGGATGAATGACTGCTAACAATAAAAGGTACACCCTGCTTACTGGCAGCTTTTGCAGTTGCTAATTCTCCATCTTCGTGAAAATAAGTCTGTGCACCAACTGCACCTAATAATAGCGGAGAAATTTTTAATTTAGACGGTGAATTGCTATCAAGTATAAATGATGTAGCATTTGCTTTTTTGGATGTTATTTGATCTAAATATAATTTAGCTGCTTTGGATAATTGCTTTTCAGCTACTTCCTCTAGACTAGCTACAAAATTTCCCTTTACATTTGTTTTTACCATGTTATATGCCTCCTAATAATTTAGGGAAACAAAAAAGCCCCTCTTGATAAACAAGAGAGACTAAAGCTATTATCTCCCTCTTATTTTTCAAACTAAAGTTTGCAGGATTTAGCACCTTTTAAGCATGGATAGCTTAAGGTTGCCGGGTTTCATCGGGCCAGTCCCTCCACCACTCTTCATAAGAGTATCTATATGTTTTAATTTTTAACTTTATTATTTCTTTCAATTTCTAATGCTTTTAATTGTCTTCTTAAAATCTTTCCACTGATTTTTGTTTTAGGTAATTCATCCATTACTTCGATTTCTCTAGGAGCAGCATGTGCTGATAGATTTTTTCTAACATATAATCGAATCTCTTCTAATAATTCATCTGATTGTTCATATCCGGCTCTTAATGTAATAAAAGCTTTAACTAATTCACCACGTAGTTCATCAGGTTTACCTATTACACCAGCTTCCTCTACTGCCGGATGTTCAATTAACTTACTTTCTACTTCAAACGGACCAATACGCTCACCTGCCGAATTGATCATGTCATCGTTACGACCTTGAAAGAAGACATATCCTTCTTCATCCTGTAACGCTAAGTCACCAGAGATATACCATCCCTCGTACTGGAAATAAGATTTGAATTTATCCTTATTTCCCCAAATCTCTTTCATCAGTCCTGGCCATGGTGTGCGTACGGCTAGTTGACCAACTTCACCTCGTGGCAACTCATTACCTTCTTCATCTAAAATACCTACCTGCACACCAGGAAAAGGTCTGCCCATTGAACCTGGTTTGATTTTTTCAGCTGGAAGGTTGACAATTAAGTGTCCACCAGTCTCTGTCATCCACCAGGTATCGTGAATGCGGACATTTAAGCTCTTCCATGCCCATTGGATTACTTCAGGATTTAGAGGTTCACCAACACTTAATACATGTCGTACAGAAGATAAATCAAACTGTTTATAGAGATCCCCTTTGGACAGAAGCATACGGAAAGCTGTCGGTGCACTATACCAAATCGTTACTCCTAACTCTTCAATTAAAGAATACCAATTCTCAGCACTGAAACGTCCTCCTTGGATTACAACGGTTGCTCTATTCAATAGTGGAGCAAACAAGCCGTATACACTGCCTGTTACCCAGCCCGGGTGTGACGTACACCAATAAACATCATCATCTTTAATATCTAGTACCCATTTCCCTGTCACGATATGATGTTGTGCTGCACGATGCGCATGAAGGACGCCTTTCGGTTTACCAGTAGAACCACTAGTATAATGAATGATTAAACCATCCTCCCAGTCAACCCATTCCACATACTTGTCACCATCAACAGGTTGTAACGGTTCTTTCTCGATATCCTCTACAAAAAGAATCGTCTCTAGTGAAGGAATATCGTCTTTCGGTACACGTTTAACTAACTCCTGATCAGTAATTAGTAAAGTACCAGCACAATCATTGATACGGTCTCTAACCGCTTCTTCCATAAATGCTTCAAACAAAGGACCAGCGATAGCCCCTACTTTAATAGCAGCTAAGATTGCGATATAGCATTCAGGTGTTTTAGGGAGAAATACGAAAACACGATCCCCTTTCGTTACCCCATGTTCTTTTAAAATGCGAGCATAATGGTCAGTTTGATCCTTTACTTCTTTAAACGTATACGAGCGCTTTTCGTCCTCATTCATATAATGGAGAGCAATTTTATCACCATACCCCTCCGCTACATGACGATCAATTGTTTCATATGCTGCATTAATTTTCCCTGTCTTCGCAGCAGATAATAGTTCCTTTGCATCTGACCAATCAAAATTTTCTCTTATTTCATCATAGTTGCTTAGGTTATATTCTCCTTCAATAGTTGCAATATGAGTTGTTGCCTGCTGTGTCATTTGATGTTCCCCCTTGAAGACCGGTTACTGTTTGTTCAAGTCTAAAGATTCTAATATTTCTGATTTTAAATGTGCTAACTCTTCACTTCCACGATCCCTCGGTCGCTCTTGTTCTATCGTAATCTCTTTCTCTACCTCTCCTGGTTGCCCTCTTAAAATAACAACACGGTCACATAGATAAGTTGCTTCATCTATATCGTGTGTTACTAATACGATAGTAGATTGATATTTTTTCCAAACATCTAATAATAAATCTTGTAATTGCATTTTTGTGAAAGCATCTAAAGCACTAAACGGTTCATCCAACAGGAGAATTTCTGGTGATGTCACCAGTGCTCTTGCAATGGCTACACGTTGTGCCATACCTCCTGATAACTCACGAGGATAGAGCTTTTCTTTTCCGCTTAAACCTACACTTTCTAAATACTCAATAGCTCTATTTTCCTTGTCTTTACGGCTGCCTGTCAATCCGAATGTCACATTATTTAACACACTTAACCATGGTAGAAGTCTCGGCTCTTGGAAAATAAATCCTGTTGTATCATGAATTTCTTTTGATACGGTTCCGTTAATTTCAATTTCACCATCATATTCAGGATCCAGTCCTGAAATTGCTCTTAATAAGGTACTTTTCCCACATCCACTAGTTCCAAGCAAACCGATAATTTCTCCCGGTTTCACTTCTAAGTTAACATTTTGTACGGCAGTAGTACCATTAAACGTACGGCTTACATCTCTTAATGCTAGACTCATATTAAATACTCCTTCCTATTTCTCCAAGCGATCCTGCCAGTGCAAGGAACGATCTTCTACTAGCTTTAAAATCCAGTCGGTGATTTTACCGATAATCGCAAATAGAATAATACTTGCCAAAATCGTTTCAGGGCTTGACATATTCTGACCAAAGACAAGTAAAAATCCTAATCCTTGACTTGCCCCCATTAGTTCTGCTGCCACTACAAACATCCAACCAAGCCCTAAACCACTACGCATCCCCACTAAAAAGGACGGTAACGAAGCCGGCAAAATAATTCGTTTCACCAATTGTAAAGTATTTAATCCGTACATTTTTCCTACTTCAATTAATTTTCGATCTACGCCTAATATGCCACTAACAATATTTAAATAGACAGGGAAAAACACCCCAACTGCAATCATGGTAACTTTTGATGTTTCACCGATACCCATCCATAAAATAAACAACGGCACCCATGCTAGCGATGGGATCGAGCGAAACGCCTGAATCATCGGATCAAAAAGTTGTTCTGCCTTTTTATAAAAACCGACAAATGATCCGAGAACAATCGCAGCAACTGTTCCGATAACAAACCCAACAAGGACGCGATAGGTCGTAATCCAAACATGTCCCCATAGCGATCCATCCTGTGCCATACTTATAATTTTTTCCACTATGGTAGTCGGTGCTGGAAGTTGATTAGAAGGGACAACACCAGCACGACATAAACTCTCCCATATGATAATTAAAAGGACAGGAATGATGCTACCCATAAATACGGTTTTTACCAGTGAATCTTTTTTCTTCTTAATGGATGCTTTTTTCCCTCTCGCTTCTGATGGCGCTGGTTTAACATAGCCAGCCGTTACGTTATTTTGTTGCTCAGCCATTTTTTGCCCCTCCTAAATTCCTAAAACTTCTCTAAAACGCTCACTAATGGAATCTTACTTTACTCGATTACTGCTTCTGCATATTCTGGATTGATTAGTTCATTCGTTAATGCTTCAACATCATCGCCTTCTTCCAAGTCTCCAGCATTTTTCAACACATTACCAGCTGCTTGGATAGATTCAATATGTTCATCTCCAGGTATTGGATTAGACAAATCAGTTCTTTCTACTAACTGAATTTTCGCAACATCTATACTAATATCAGCTTCTTCCGCCAATAACTCTGCAGCCTCTTCCGGATTATCTAACACCCATTGACGTGCTCTTTCATACAATTCGATTACTTTTTCAACATATTCTGGATAATTCTGAGCAAACTCTTCACGAACATTTAAGAAACCGTACGTATTTAGATTAATATCTCTATAAAAAAGTTCTGCTCCAGATTCTAATTCATGTTTTGCCATATGTGGGTCAAGTCCTGCCCAAGCATCAACATCTCCGTTAGATAATGCATTTCCACCATCAGCATGTTGTAAAGGTACTACTTCAATATCATCAGTAGATAATCCTACAGAATCTAAAGCCCTAACTAGGAAGATATATGGGTCTGTACCAAGTGTTGCTGCTACTTTTTTACCTTCCAAATCTTCAATAGACTCAATTCCTGAACCTTCGTTAGTTACAAGCGCAGTCCATTCTGGTTGAGAATAAATATAAACATTTTCCAATGGTACGTCATTTGATTTGGCGATAAGTGCTGCTGCACCTGCTGTTGATCCAAAGTCAACACTGTCACTGTTTAAAAATTCGATTGCTTTGTTACTCCCTTGACTTAGTGTCCACGTTACATCAATATCTTCTTCACCAAATGCTTCTTCAGCCCAGCCAAATTCTTTTAATACCAGACTTGTAGGTGAATAATAAGCATAGTCTAAACGAATTTCAGATGGTTTTCCTTCGTCCGCTTGGCTGTCTGATGAACAGCCAACTGCCAAAATAATAATAATTCCAAATGCTGCAATTGCAAGAAAGCTTCTTAAATCAATTAATGGTACTCTTTTCATGATAGATATCCCCCTCATATTTTTTCTTAAATTTCACATGCATATGTTGAAATCGTTCCTCTTAAACGCTGTGCCTCTTTATATGTGCAACGGTTATGAACAACTTGCAAGCCACCTTCGAGCGCTACTTCTTCTGCCTTTGGAGAGACAACCCCTTCTTGCAGCCAGAATACTTTTGGATTTACTTCTATTGCTTCTTTGGCAATCTCTACTGCTGCATCAGGACTGCGGAAAACTTGTACAATATCGATATCAACCGGAACACTTCTTAGATCTGGATAAGCTTTTTCGCCAAGAATTTCTGTTTCTCTCGGGTTGACCGGAATGATTTTGTAACCTAGTCTTTGCATTTTTCTTGCCAGACGGTAACTTGGTCTTGCTTCTTTTCCACTGAGACCTACAATAGCTAATGTTTTTTGGCGCGTTACTTCTTCACCATTTTCAATGTATCGTTCATATGGAGAATTTAATGCCCATTTAATAATACCTTCATCGTTAACAATAATTTGTTTTTCTTTCTCTTCACCAATTCCTGTTGCCTTTACTAATGCTTGATCTAAATCATTTTTGATATCTCGTACGGATTCAATCCCTACAGATAAACGAACTAATTCTTCTGAAACACCCGTTTCTTCGAGCTCTTCTTTTGTTAACTGCTGGTGTGTTGTAGAAGCCGGATGGATAATCAGTGATTTTGCATCACCCACGTTTGCAACATGTGACCATAGTGCAACATTGTTGATTAAATCACGTCCTGCATCGCGCCCGCCTTTGATACCAAATACAATAATCGAACCAAAGCCATTATTTAAAATTCTTTTTGCTAACTCATGAGATGGGTGACTTTCAAGTCCTGGATATCTAACCCATTCCACTGCTTCATTGCTCTCTAAGTATTCTGCAAGCTCTTGTGCGTTTTGGTTATGTCGTTCCACGCGAATATGCAATGTCTCTAGTCCTTGTAGCAATTGGAAAGCATTGAATGGACTTAGTGCTGCACCAAAGTCTCTAAGTAACTGCACACGTACTTTTGTTATAAATGCTAGTGTTCCGAAATCTACTGCATAACGGATACCATTATAGCTAGGATCTGGCTCCGTAAATGCTGGATATTTTTCAGAATTCCAGTTAAAACGTCCACCATCGACAATGATGCCGCCGATTGAAGTACCATGCCCACCAATCCATTTTGTTGCAGAGTGTACGACAATGTCTGCTCCTAACGTGATTGGTTTACAGCCAAATGGTGTTGCAAAGGTATTATCGATAATTAACGGTACACCTGCATCATGTGCGATCTCCGATACTCTTTCAACATCTAATACTTGTAAGCCTGGATTACCGATGATTTCACCATACACAGCTTTTGTTTTATCTGTAATAGCTTTTTGGAAATTTTCAGGATCTGTTGGATCAACGAATTTAACGTTAATGCCATAGCGCGGAAGTGTTACATTGAACAAATTGTATGTTCCGCCGTAAAGATTAACCCCTGCGACGATTTCATCCCCTGCACTTGCTAAGTTTAAAATCGATAAAGTAATAGCTGACATCCCTGAAGCAGTTGCAACAGCAGCAACCCCATCTTCTAGTAGTGCCATTCTTTTTTCAAAAACATCTACCGTTGGATTACCGATTCTCGAATAAATATTGCCTGGCTCATCAAGTGCAAATAATCTTTCTGCATGTTCTGTGTCGTGGAACACGTAAGAAGTAGATTGATAGATCGGCACTGCCCGTGAGCCTGTTGTCGGATCAGGTGCTTGCCCTCCATGCAGATGAATTGTTTCCGGATCGTAAGTTGAACGTTTAAAATCAGTCATTATTTATTTCCTCCCCAAGTTAAAATTCAGAAAATTTAAAAAGCCTTCTTCGATAAGAAGAAGGCTTTAACTGACAGAACAGTAGTCTTCCTCTTATCTTTCAGGATAAATATCCTGCAGGAATTAGCACCTTTTAAGCCGTTGCTTAATGGTTGCTGGGCGTCATCGGGCCAGTCCCTCCGCCTCTCTGGATAAGAGTGATGTTATTTAGTTGAGCATTGAAGAAAAACTTGACTTATCATCAACTAGAGACGAAAGCCTTAGTTTTACTTATACTTTGTACATTCAAAATTTTCACTACGTCGAACTACCACTCGGCTAAAATTTTATACTTTTTTACGTAAAAAATCTCCCTATACTAAAGATAGAGAGACTTGAATAAATATATTCGCTCTCTTATCTCTCTAAGCATATGCGCTTAGTGGAATTGGCACCTGTATTAAGGACGATTCACTTAATGGTTGCCGAGGCTTCACAGGGCCAATCCCTCCACCTCTCTCGATAAGAAGTATAGAATTCCGAGTTGTTTACTTGCTTTTCACTTACGTTATTTAATACTTTAGCACGGCGTCAAAATGATGTCAATATGTTTTCTGAAAATTATTTCAAATAAAATGCGACAGTGACTGTTGTTTACTACCAACTTTTTGATTATTACTGGCTAGTATGGGGTATTTACTGGCAACTTCTCCTTCTACTAAGAAAAACCGGGAAAGCCCCACCCATTCCTGTCCAAAGTAGTTATTTTGACATGAATAATAGGCGTAACAACCGCTGCGGCTAGCTCACTTTGCTAAATAACGTTCTACATTGTTTTAACGTACGGACATTACGTCTTTTATTTTACATGGTATAAAACTCAAAAAGTTAGCTGTCACTTACGTTGTAGAGCTGCTTTATAGCAAAGACCGCCCGCTTCAACTCCTGTGGAAACGGTTTTACCTGAAGATCCACTTTTTCAAGCGGTTTTTGCTTGGAAAAGTTAGCTGAAGGTAAACCCCCACGGAAAGGGAAGTGGGCAGCCGGAGCGATGCTTTCCGTCTACATATCATTTCAAAATGACCACCTATGATACAAATACACTATCATGCCGCGTATTATATATTTTCCTTATAAAAAAAGCGACGGTGAGTTACTACCGTCGCTTTTGGTTCTTTAGTTTA